>JAJFBK010000034.1 GCA_020696955.1 Patescibacteria group bacterium
CATCAATATCCTTTTGGTACTAGCCGGGGTATTGGCCGTTCTCTTCCTTATCTACTCTGGTTTCCTTTATATCACAGCCGGTGGAAGCGCCGATAAGGCCAAAGCTGCTCGTGGGGGAATCATCAATGCGGTGATCGGCATCATCATCATTATGGCTTCGTTCTTTATCGTTCGATTCGCTGTCGGCATCGGAAATTCTGCCCAAAACGCAGACGGAGCAGGAACCGGTGGATCCGGAACGAGCTCCTTCCCTCTATAGCCAATAGTTCTCTCAAGCAAAAAGGACGCATCTTTACGATGCGTCCTTTTAATATGTGCCAAAAATTATTGGCGGGCTCTCTGCAATCCCAAGGTATTACGATAACCCTCGGCGTCTGCCTTGGCATACTCAGGAATTGTCTCGGTGAGCTTTACCATCACCTGCCGGGCGCTGCGACTCGTAACCTTTCCAGTTACGAATACTGTTAGATGCTCACCCTTCCGATTAACATAATTGAACGGAAGGGCGGTATCTGTCGGTATGGCTGATAAGTCCCGGGGATTATCAGACTGAATAATGGCCGTGCTTCTTCCTGCTGCCAGAAAGATCTCAAACTGGGGAGCTTGAGCCGCCCTGATAGCTTGCGGGGATCCGAGAAAGTCCACTGCCTGTCTCGCCACTTTATCGGAGGCTTCAGCCAGAACCTTTTGCAAATCCTCCAACTCACGACCTGTGGAAGCCTTTTGGTTTCCAAAGATTTTTGTCAGAATTCCAAGCCGGCGGGCAATGGCCCCAAGCGTTCCTCCTGAGCCAGCGCCCACATGCACATCTTGCCCCCTAGAAGAACTGGTTTCAGCAGGAATTGCCTCAAATGAGGCTACCCGTGACGTTCCACGGTAAATACTTGCGGAAAGAACGATCACTGAAAGTTCCTTATGATTGCCATAAGCACCTCCAACCTTCTCGGTCTGTCCTTCGTATCTGTTCCTTGTCTGTGGCCGCTCGAAGGTGTAACTCACCTCAAGCGTATAATCAGTGCGCCCTGACTTCTCAGTCGGGACACCTGCACGGACCAAAGCACCATCAACCTTGTCTAGCAGAAATGCCCTGAAGCGCTCCTCCGTATCGTCTTGGACGGACGCCCTGGCTCCAGGAACCTGGAGATAGGGTCCGGCCGTTATTTTTACGGTCGGATATTGCTGGGCCTGTACGGCCACGGCACTGGTCAGGATCATTGTTGCTAATGTGACAATTGTGATTAAGCGTGAAATGTTCATTTCCGCCTCCTTATATTTTCAAAAGAATCATTCCTGTTAGGGAATGAATAACTGTACCATAAAAACACCGTTTTGTCAACCCTGACCAGGTTAACTAGGCTTGTTTTTCACCGCTCCAGACGTACCGCAGCCACTGCTGCCAAATAGGTCCTCCCGAGGCTTTTTTCTTTTCTGCAGCGGCACTTACGCTAGCCGCCAACTCATCCTCCACCCGCCTGGCCACGCTGGACTCGGGCAGGGCATACACCTTTTCGTTTGGTTTTTTCAAAAGCAGGGTACGACGAAGTTCCTTCTCCTTGAAAGAATCTGTCTTGTAATACACGATAAGGGCCTCAAGCCGCTCTTTCTCAAGCTGAAGCGAGGAAAGACGATCTCTCAAGGCGGTCATCTCGGCCTGAGACAGGTAGTTACGGTAAACTGCGTTACCAGCCAACACCATAAGATATCCGGCCACCGCAATGAGCCAGAGGAAGTGAAACGAGTGCCGCACCCAGAGTACGGTCTTATGAAAGAGATATCGATACGGATGGTTCATCCCACCCAGTATATCACTCTTAGTGAGCTCCGAACATCTGAACTGTAAGGAGAACCTTGCTACCATCGGCATTAGTAGACTCGATGCAGGCATATCCTACTTCAACGTATTTGGGAGACATCAAGTTGGCATAGTGGCTAGGGCTGGCAAGCCAAGCCTTGGTAATACCGCTCGGAGTAGAAAATCCTCGAGCCAAGTTCTCACCGGCTACTTTGTAGGAATACCCAGACTCAGTGATAAAGTCCCAAGGAGCCTTGTTGTCCCCTGGTCGGAAATGTTCCCAATACCCTTTTTCTGACATATCAGCGGCTTTGGCTTTTGCGGCTGAGGTAAGTTCGGCGTTCAAAACTAAAGGTGCAAGACCCTTGGCGCGACGTGCCTCATTCGTAAGAACCAAAAATTCTTCAGCAGAGAACCGGTTAACTGATTCAATCCGGACCTGGTGGGCAGTAGCTGTCTGAGCCATGGTCATGGGAGCGCTACTGAAAAATGCCACCAACTGAGCCGCAACTACGACGGCAGTAAGGTGACGAAACAGCCCGGAAAGAGCGCTAATCTGATTCATGGTATTCTTTTGTATTTGTTTTTCTTTTTGTATTTCCTTTTTGGAAATTATATAAGTATATGCCTTTTTAGCTCATCTGTCAATCTGTTAAGAACAGAGAGTTCTAATAAATGGCTACTGTAAGCGAAAAAAGAGAACATATAGACCAGGTAAGGCCCGAGCCGGTATACTGAAACTGTGAATACCATCTTTTCCCAAATCGGCATCATCATAGCGGTCGCCACCTTCTTTGCGGTTGCGGTCCGTTTTTTTAAGCAGCCCCCGTTGGTGGGTTATGTTTTGGCCGGCATTACTCTGGGTCCTCTTGGCCTCAGCCTGGTTCAAAACCATGAAATACTCGATGGCACTCGCCAGGTCGGCCTCGCCTTCCTCCTCTTTTTGGTGGGCATGGAGCTTGACTGGAAAAAAGTCCGCCAACAACTAAGCGCCACCTTTGCACTGAGCCTTATCCAGGTTCTGGGAAGCTTTACCGCCGGGTTCCTGCTTGCCCTTCTTTTTGGACAGGATCTGGTCGTCAGCCTTTATATAGGAACCATCGTCGCCTTCACTTCGACCGTATTGGTTGTAAAAGTGCTTTCAGAATCCAGGGACCTCAGCTCCCTTCATGGCCGACTCTCAGTGGGAATTCTCCTTTTCCAAGATGTGATCGCCATCATGTCGGTGCTTATCCTGACCAATGCCACGATATCCAGCTCACTCAGCACTGGCACTGTGCTAGCACTTCTTCTGTTAAAGGGAGCTTCTCTTGTTTCACTGTTATACGTAATGGCCCAGTACGTTCTTCCTTACCTTTTCAAGAAAATAGCTCGGTCCAGCGAATTGCTCTTTTTGGCCAGCATTTCCTGGTGTTTTGCGGTTGCCATCTCCGCTTCCCTCTTTGATTTCCCGATTGAGGTAGGGGCATTTTTGGCCGGTATCAGCCTTGCCTCCCTTCCATATTCGCTCGATATCATGAACCGACTTCGCTCAGTTCGTGACTTTTTCGTCATCTTGTTATTCGTAAGCCTTGGCAGTCATTTTGCCTTTCCGGCTCACGGGCTTGCCCCCTTGGCACTGGCGCTCATCGGATTGGTGGTAATAGTGAAGCCTATCGTGGCTTTTCTTATCTTGAACATGAGAGGTTTTCGAAACCGCACTTCTTTCATCGTGGCCCTCACTCAGGGACAACTTAGCGAGTTTTCAATATTGGCCATCGAAATAGGCCTGGCTCAAGCTCTGCTACCGGCCGACCTGGCCTCGATGCTGACATTCGTGGCAATCGTCTCTCTTTTCCTCTCTACCCTCACCTTGACCCATCGAGAGCGTCTCTACGCTATGCTGCGGCTCAGCTTGAAACCGTTCGAGCGAAAACGGGGTCATTTCTCCATACATTTGGAAAAAGAGATGAAGGACCACATCATTCTCTTCGGATACCATCGGATGGGTTATCACATCTTCAAGAAGCTCGGCAATTTGCGTGACCGCATCTTGGTTGTGGATTTCAATCCTGAGATCGTAAACCGGTTGAGAAGCCAGGGAGTTCTCTGCGTTTACGGTGACATTCAAGATGAAGAAATCATGGAGGCAACCTGGTCAAAGTCAGCTTCAATGATCATTTCCACTGTCCCTCACCGAGAAGAAACCCTTTTCCTGCTTGAACAAGCTGGCAAGCATCACACTAAACCGCTTATCATCGTTACCAGTCATAACATTGATGATGCCTTGGAATATTACAAGCTCGGAGCCGACTATGTCATTCTGCCTCACTTATTAGGAGGAGAGTTCGTTGGCGACCTCATTTCCCAATACGAAGAAAAATCCCTCAAACACCTGGTCAAACAACGAGCCGAGGAAGTAAAGCTGCTTCGCGCTCGTAAACACGCCCTCTACTACGATTAAGCCCTGCCTATGATAGTTTTTCTGCGCCACGCTGAGTCTATCCAAAATCGTGCTCATGCCGCCCTCTTGGAAGGTGATTCAAGTCACTTTACTGATGAATACCTGCAAACCAAAGACCCCGAAGTCAGCCTCACCGAAGTAGGCTTGCAGCAGGCAGCTGCCACCGGAAAATGGCTCCGGAAAGAGTTTCCCGACGGGTTTGCCTCGTGCATCTGCTCTCCCTATCGACGAGCCCTTCAGACCTACGCCCAACTCGGACTTCCCAACCAGCCTGTTATCGAACCTCGAATCCGGGAGCAAAGCTGGGGATCTCTGCATCACAAGCATCCCCACACCGCCGCAGAAGAGCGGAGGGAATATTTTGAACGATTCCAAAGCGCCATGGACGCTCGCCCTGGAGACGGAGAAAGCGTTAGGGAGCATTTTCATCGAGTGAGAGAGTTCCTAACCGAATTATTGGCAGGATACTCCGGGGAAGACATCCTGATTGTCTCTCACGGTGGAAGCATGAAGATGGCAAGAATGATCTTGGAAAACATCCCTGAGCATGAGCTGTCACGCCTCTACACCCCAGAATTCCCCATGAGCAACTGCCAGATAGTAATCTACAGCGAGAAGGATCCGGTTACCGGAAGCCCGGAAGAAAGCCTGTGCTGGGTCAATTCACTCTGCCCTCAAAAGCCCTCCGGCCAGACACCCGACTGGCGAAAGTTCTAAGCCCTGGCATTGACAGGAACACCTCAACTTGGTATTGTCCGACGGAATCGATGAGGCAAACGGCATGATGCTTTGAGCAAATTTCGATCTGCCCATCGGTTCACCCGCTAGGCGGCCAGAGAGTCAATATGCTATGTCTTGTAAGAGAATGTGTTATTTGTCCCTGGTCGCCGACCCTTTTGGCGTGAGACACTTATGTGGATGCCCATAGGCAAGGAATTCTGTGTCCCCGCCATCCAAACATCCTGCCCCAGATCGGAGCAGGATGTTTCTTTATTGACTACAGGAGCATATTTTGGTACAGTTCGTCGGAACCGATGAGGTAATATGGTGCCTGCCTAAATGGCAGTTTCATGTGTACACGTCGGTTCCCTACTTCAAAGGAGCGTGTTGTATTTTGAAAAGAACCCACGTTATTATTCCAGCAGATGTTGAACCGTTCGTAGTAGCAACTACCAATGGGAAAAAGCCCGTCGACTGGAACCTGATTGAGAGTGTGGGCAAGGGAAATAGCAATCCCCGCCTCGAATTCCTCGACTCCATGGGTAAAGACGACCGTATTCTCGCTCCTTTGGGAGGGATCGGCGACGCCTTTCTTCTTGGAGCCATGCAGCGTGGCATTACGGATATTCAGAGAATTCCGTTTATTGAATTAAATGCCTGGCCCGCTGATGACACCATCGAAGCGCCTGCCAAGTTCACTGCAGCAGGTGCCAAGCAAGCAGAACGCTGTGAAAGCGCTTGCAAGATGCTCGGCATGCTCCAAGCTGACAAAATGGGTGCATTTCGACAGTTTACTCAGAATGACGCCCACATCAGTGCCGTTAGGGTCTACCTGGGACAGCTTCTTGCCATTCAAGACGAGATTCGCAAACGCCTGGAACAGCGGACTGTTCGCTTAGAACGCGACCAGGCTTATTTTCTCCCAGGCAGCAACGAGAAATTCGTATCGGGAATGCGATTTGATCTTATCAACTCGCAAAACTCAATCGATGCGCTCAAAGTCCTGGAGAATGATCTCACCAAAGAGATCGAACGGCACCTAAAAAAGATTCCCGTATACCAGGAGATCTTTGCACCGGTACGAGGAATGGGACCCCGGCTCTCGGCCAGGATCATCTGTCCAATCGTCGACATCACCCGCTTCCCCACCCGAAACGGACTGGTGAGGTATGCTGGCTGGCATGTCATGGATGTGAAAGACAGCAGCCGGACTATAGCGGCCCGGTTCACCCGAGGCGAATCGGCCCAGTTTCACCAACTGCTTCGCCAAGGGCTGTGGTTGTTTGAAGATCAGATCCTGCGCAATAATTCGCAGTTTCGATTCTTTTACGACGGCTACCTGGTCCGAAATGCCGAACTAATCGGCCAATCCCTTTATCCTGATTCGTCAGGCAAGGGAATGACGATGACCAAGGGCTGGCTCCACAAACGAGCACTTCGGTTTGCGGCTTCAAAGTTTCTGCGCTACGCCTGGCAGGGATGGTGGCAACTGGAAGGAGTTGATAAGTTTGGATTTCCAGCCCAAAATTGGCTGGAACCTGAGAAATATTACCGGACGGACCTAACACCCATCAGGTAGTATTTATTTCATGGAAGGCGGTGAGACA
>JAJFBK010000035.1 GCA_020696955.1 Patescibacteria group bacterium
TGCGATCCCTACTGTGTGCATGATCGGAGCTGGAATAGGGGCCGGAGTATCAGTTCCAAAATTCTTATTGATATCCAGGCTGCTTTTCTCGATAGAGGTAGCGGCCATGGTTCGCAAATAGTAAGTGGTCTTCAGTCCCAAATGCCAGGCGTGCATGTATACGTCAGAAAGAGCCTTTCCAGAAGTTCCGTTAAAGAAGATGTTCAAGGATTGGCTTTGGTCGATCCATTTGCCACGGTAAGCGGCAATCTTGATAAGCCAGTTAGCTCCGACTTCGAATACTGTCTTGTACTTGTTGCGAAGACGAGGAGGGATGGAAGTGATTTCTTGGACGCTACCGTCGCTATTCTTCAACTGATCAAGCATCGTTTCGTTCCAAAGGCCAAGCTTCTTAAGGTCCTCTACAAGATACTCGTTTACGACGGTAAACTCACCGCTCATATTTGATTTGACGTACAAGTTCTTATAGATAGGCTCGATACAAGGGAAGCAGCCACTGATGTTAGAAATCGTTGCCGTAGGAGCCGTAGCCATGGTATTGGAGTTGCGCATACCGTACTTCTTGACGGCTTCACGAACCGGCTTCCAGTCAAGCTTGATGGTTCTTGAGACTCCGATAGGCATTCCACGCTCTTGCTCAAGCAGGTCAAGCGTATCAATAGGGAAGATACCACGATCCCATTTGGAACCCTTAAACGTAGCGTAGGCTCCTTTTTCCTTGGCAAGCAGGGCTGAGCCCATAATTGCGTGATAGGAAATAAGCTCCATGCTCTCATCTGCAAATTTGACGGCTTTGTCTGAGTCAAAATCGATATCGGCAAGGTACAAGGCATCCTGGAATCCCATAATACCGAGACCTACCGGTCGATGCTGCATGTTAGAATGCTTGGTTTCGACTGTCGGGTAGAAGTTCAAGTCAATTACGTTGTCTAGCATTCGCATAGCGAGGGTAACGGTTTCCTTTACCAGGGCCGTATCCAGCTTGCCATTCTTCATGTGACGGCTCAAATTGACTGAACCAAGGTTACAAACAGCAGTCTCAGTCTCTGAGTTGTTCAAAGTGATTTCAGTACAAAGGTTCGAATTGTGAACAACACCGACATGATCCTGAGGAGAGCGTACATTGGAAGGATCCTTGAAGGTTACCCACGGATGCCCGGTCTCAAACAACATGCTGATCATTTTGCGCCACAAATCTTTGGCCCGCATAATCTTGAATACCTTCATCTCTCCTTTGGCGGCCTTCTTTTCATAGGCAATGTACTTCTTGTCAAAGGCTTTTCCATAGATATGGTGAAGATCTGGGGTTTCATCTGGAGAAAAGAGGGTCCACTGTCCATCTTCGATAACCCGTTTCATGAACAAGTCGGGAATCCAGTTGGCAGTATTCATGTCATGGGCCCGACGGCGATCGTCTCCGGTATTGCGCCGTAGATCAAGGAAGTCCTCAATGTCGTAATGCCAGGTTTCCAAGTAAGCACAGGTAGCTCCTCGGCGCTTTCCACTGCGGTTGATGGCAACGGTAACGTCATTGGCAATCTTAAGGAATGGCACTACGCCTTGGCTTCCAACGTTGGTAGCCTTAATAAGTGCCCCGGTACCACGGATATTGGTCCAGTCAGTTCCGATTCCTCCTGAATACTTAGAAAGCTGGGCATTGTCTCCATATACCTTGAAGATACTGCGTAGATCGTCTTCGACAGTATTCAGGTAGCAGGAAGAAAGCTGGGCATAGGTGGTTCCAGAATGGAAAAGGGTAGGGGTAGAGGCTACGTACCGCAAGGTAGAAAGGATATCGTAAAACTCTTTGGCGTATCGGCTTTTGTTCTCTCCTTCGTTAAGGGCCATGCCCATGGCTACCCGCATCCAGAAAGTCTGAGGAGTCTCAAGCTTTCGCTCTCCGCCTTCTTCACGAATAAAGTATCGGTCATAAAGCACTTGGATACCCAGGTACTCGAAGAGTCCGTCACGTTCTGGCTTCAGGTAGGCTGCAAGATCTTCAAGATCGAAATCAAGCATTTCGGTTACGAGCCGGCCATCGGTAACGCACTTATTAACGGTGGTGACAAATGAATTGCGGTACTCTTTTTCAAAGTTAGCTGCTTCACCGCGAACGCCGAATACTTCCTGGTAAAGATTGTCCAGGGTAAGACGGGCAGATACTCTTGAGTAGGCAGGATCCTTTTCAATGAATGCCCGAGAGGCCATGACCAATGCCTTGCCAAGATCTTCCAAGGACATGCCGTCGTAAAGATTTCCTTCGCTGTTATGAACAAGGTCATTGATGGAAACAGATTCTTCAAAACCCTTGCAAGCCGCTGCAAAGAGTTGCTGCAGTTTTTTCTTGTCAAGAATTTTTTCCTTGCCCTTTTCGTCAATGTAATGAAGCTTGGCCTTCTCAACCATGGCCACAGTCTCTTGCTTTTCTACTTCCCGAGCCTTTGCGCGTTCGGCACGGTAAAGAATGTAAGCCTTGGCAATATCAAAGAGCCCGTACTCCATGAGCGAACGTTCCACCAAGTCCTGAACGGCCTCAACAGTTGGGACGTTATCGTTAAATCTCAGTTCAATGTGACGCAAGGCATGGTCAGCAATTACGTCGAAGGCTCGTAAATCAATAGCGGGATTAACGGCTAGGGCCGCTTTTTCCATGGCCCTCTGTAGCTTTTCTTTTTCAAAATCAACGATCGATCCGTCTCTTTTCCGGATTTGCGCAATATCCATCAAGGCCTCCTGCAACTAGGTATTAAATAAGTGGCAACTAGATTCTTCAGGCTGGTAAGACCTTCCGAACGGGGCATAAAAAGTGGGGCGCCCCTACAAGTGCCTTATAACAAGACTAACAAATTGGCCGGAGGCCGGTCAAACATATGTGAAATTGTATGTTCTAGAGTAGAAATAAGATTTTACAGAGGTAAAATCTCACTATTTCTTTTTGTTTCAGGGCTCAAAAGACTCGAATGTGAAGTGATTTCCCTCAGAAACGACCGTTGAGACCGAGCAGTTGCTGGGCCAAAAAAAGTCTACCGGTACATTGGTAACTATTTTGTGAAGCACAGTCCAAATAACTCCTGAGTGGGTAGATACCACTACGATGGAGCCCGGGTGAGCCAGATGCATCTCTTGCAGAAAAGTTCGGATGCGGTGCTCAAGGTGCTCAAGCGGCTCGGCCTTGGGAATTCGGAAGTCGCCGTTATAAGCGCTTTGAGGAAATTGGTAGCCTGGATGAAGGGGAAGCAGCTCGACCGGAGATTTTCCTTCCCAGTCTCCGAGGCTGCGCTCAATCAGATCCTCACGAATATGAATGGGAAGCTTAAGAATCTCTGCCGTGGGCCTGATAGTGATTTGGCAGCGACTAAGAGGGGAGGAGTAAATGGCTGCCACTGGCTGGCTAATGATTTTTTTAGTTAGCCGGGCTATTTGTGAGTCAGCTTTTTCGGACAACTCAACTTCAATACTGCCGGTATGCCGCTGCTCCCGGTTCCATAGTGTTTGGGCGTGACGGACCAGTAAAAATGTAGTAGGATTTGGATGAGTTCTTTCCATAGTCTCCATACTATCACGAACCCCTATCAGACCCGCAACTATTTATGAAGAAACTGATCCGAAAGATAGTCCTCTTGTTCGTGCTCCTTATCGTGATAGCGATAGGAGGATACTTATGGATTCGTGACACGGTCGAGGCAACTGCGCTCCCATATCTTTATTCAGATATTGACGAGGTGCCTCTTTACCCAACCGCCATGATCTTGGGGGCCCAAGTTTTCCCCGGTAAGGTACCAAGCCGAGCGCTAGCCTACCGACTCAGTACCGGAATCGAGCTTTACCAAAAGGGGAAGGTTGCCACCTTGCTTATGAGCGGCGACGGACGCAGCAAATACTATGACGAGGTAAAAACCATGCAAGAGTATGCCGAGGCTTCCGGAATCCCCAGCGGGGACATTCAGCTTGACGGATCTGGCCTTCGGACATATGCGAGTTGTTATAGGGCCAAACATGAGTTTAATTTTGAAAAGGTAATAGTGGTCACCCAAGAAGAGCACCTTCTCAGGGCGGTTTATACCTGCCGAAGGCTTGGCGTCGAAGCATATGGCGTGGTTGCTCCGGAATTTTCAACTCCCGACCCGTTCAGCCGGGAATACTGGGAGACCAATCTTCGTGAAAAAGCAGCCCTCGTTCTGGCGTGGTTTGAGACTGATGTCATTCACAGATCCTTATAGATCACCCATTCCGAGAGGGCGAGGCTTCTGCTAGAGTGAGTACATGCAACACGCTTCCAAAAGTCTTATCCTCCTAGCCAAGTCCTTACAAAGACGCCGACATCGCTACGCAGAGCGCCTTATTCTTGTAGAAGGAGAAAAGGTAGTGGCGGAAGCGCTGGATTCTGGAATTTCTCTCAAAGTCCTCCTTGCCACTCCCTCCCAATATGAGCTGGCCCTTTCCTTGACTACCGAGGACAAAGTCTTCGCAGTTACCGAAGAAGAGATGAAATCAGTCTCAACCATGGACACTCCTCCGGGATTGGTAGCAATAACCAAGATGCCCGAAAGTTCATTTCAAGGATTTGCTGAGAAAAAGCTCCTTGCCTGTTTCGTTAATGCCTCTGACCCTGGGAACCTCGGCACAATGATTAGGACGGCTGACTGGTTCGGGGTAGAGGGAATTATTCTTACCGAGTCCACGGTAGATCCCTACAATCCCAAAGTAGTACGCTCAGCCATGGGATCCCTCTTCCATTTGCCCATTTATCAATCCGAAGACCTGGGAAATGATCTGCAGGCTTTACGGGATTCAGGGATCAAGCTAGTAGCCACGGACGCTCACGGAACAGAAAACGCTTTGCCCGAGGAATCACGGCTTTGCATCATGATGGGCAGCGAATCCCATGGCCTGCCATCCGAATACCAGGCACTCGCCGATCATACCTACACCATTCCAAAACACGGAAAGGCCGAGTCTCTTAATGTTGCCATGAGCTTCGGCATAACCCTTTACTCCCTTACCAATAACCCTCAATCGCTCCATGGAAATACTTCTCAAACAGTTTGATACCGAGCTAGAAGCGCCGGCCTACAAGACAGAGGGGGCGGCAGCTTTCGACCTTTGCTCCAGACTTGAGATGAGCATCCAGCCCCAATCATTCTCCCGGGTACCCCTTAACGTGGCCGTGCAATTGCCAAAAGGATACTGGGCCCTATTGGCTGCTCGCAGTTCTCTTCATAAAAAAGGCTTGGTACCGATTAATGGGGTTGGGATTATCGATGCTGATTTTTGCGGCGATGAAGATGAGTACCAGGCAGTGCTCTTCAACTTTACTAATGAAATCGCAACAATTGAACGGGGGGAAAGAATAATGCAAGTGGTAATACTTCCCGAAACCCAGTTCCCCCTTACAGTAGTAGACAGCCTTTCATCGCCAAGTAGAGGGGCCTTCGGAACTACAGGCACAAAGTAATTTTTTATATGGCATACATTCCACCCCAAGAGATACTTCTCAAATACGCAGACGTCCTTGTTAACTTTGCCCTAGGGGGCGGAGGAGGCGTAAAGCCTGGCGAAGCGGTGTGGATGCGCCTGCACGAATCCGCCAAACCTATGTATGTGCCCCTGCGAAACGCCATACTGAAAGCCGGAGCCAATCCGATTATCCAATACATTGCCGACGACGTAAGGGTGAGCGACGAATACGAGCTGAGCAGCGACAAGCAGCTTTCCTTTTTTCCGGGAACATACATGAAAGGATTGGTTGACCAAGTTGATCACATGCTTTATCTCTACTCCGAATATGACAAGTACGAGCTGAAAGAAGTCGACCCAAAAAAGATAATGGCCCGCTCAAATGCCCTCAGGCCTTACATGGAATGGCGTAATGAAAAAGAAGCGGCCGGCAAATTTACCTGGACACTTGCGATCTATGGTACTCCAGCCATGGCAAAAGAAGCCAACATGAGCGAAGAAGAGTACTGGCAGGAGATTATCAAAGCCTGTTACTTGGACATGCCAGACCCGATTAGTGAATGGAAAAAGACCTTTGCAGAACTTGAGCGTATTCAAGGTGAGTTAAATGCGCTTTCGATTGAAAGCCTTCACGTCCAGGCCGAAGACATCGATTTGAAAGTGGGTATCGGACCGAATCGCAAGTGGCTGGGCGGTATGGGAAGAAACATCCCGAGTTTCGAGCTTTTCATCTCTCCTGACTGCAGGAAGACCGAAGGGACCATTCATTTCAACCAACCCCTCTACCGTTATGGAAACATGATCGAGGACATTAGCCTTACGTTTAAGGATGGCAAGGTTGTGGATGCTAAAGCCGCCAAAGGTGAGGAACTTCTCAAGGAAATGATTTCCAGCGAAAATGCCAACATGATCGGGGAGTTCTCACTTACCGATGGACGCTTTTCCCGAATCACAAAAGTGATGGCAGACACTCTTTATGATGAGAATATCGGTGGGCCGCAAGGAAACACCCATGTTGCCGTAGGAAATGCCTATCAGGATTCTTACCCCGGGGATGCCAGCACCGTAACCCCTGAGC
>JAJFBK010000036.1 GCA_020696955.1 Patescibacteria group bacterium
TGGGGCAACAACCTATTCAGTAGCCATTGATCCTGAGCTTTCTTTCACCATTGAAGGAGTGAATTCAGGCCAAACCCACAACGGCATCACCACCGACATCACCACCACCCCAACCGCCTTCCCGTTTGGTACCCTGGTAACCGATCAGCCCCACCACGCCGCCCACAAGCTCACCATTACCACCAACGCCCCTCATGGCTACAAGGTTTTCTCCTATCTTGCCGACCCCATTACTGGCAGTTACGGATCAACGGAGATAAGCCCCTTTGGCGCCACTAATGCTACCTGGAATACCCCTCAGGCCTGGATGGCACCCACTGGAACAGTGGCAGGGAGCAATACGGGTTGGTTTGGGGCCAATACTACCGACGTAAGAATCCCGGGCTGGTCCAGCGCAGCAAATAAGTTTGGCCCCATTTCCACCGTGCCACATATCGTGGCCGAGTCTTCAGGTCCTGACCCGAGTGGAAGCATTATTTACGTAACCTATGTGCTTGGAGTAAACGGGGTTCAAACATCAGATATTTATATCGGTAATCTGCTCTATGACATTCAACCAACGTACTAAAGAACGACTAGCAATTGCAGTAGGACTCATTTTTCTTATTGGCATGCCGATCAGCGCCTGGGTCCCGCAGCCCTGCCCTGTTTTGCGAAAAGCACTTTTAGGATGCCCGGAAGCAAAAGACCCTTTTTATGTATCCGATGAGCAGAGAGAACTTAACCGATATGCGCACGAGGAGATCTCCAGCCCAATGGTATTCGCCTCAGTAGATACCAATGTAATCGGAGACCAAAAACGAACAGCTATAAGTTTTGCCTACCAACCAAAAGGTGATATTGTCCCCACTTATCTTCAAGCAAAATATCCGAATGGTTTTCGTGACCTTGCTCTCGTCACCCATCCACTGTTGAAGGATATAGCCTGGCCCCTCATTTCCGAAGAAAACCTTCGCCTGTACCAGCGTACTGCCACGCATACTTCCATTGAAGATTTCTTGGCCAATCCTCCCGTCTCTACAGAAATTGCCGCTGATAAGGCTGCCCTTGCAAAGGCCGGGGCGGCAGCAACGAAATTTGCCCAACTTGATTCCCTCTCAAGTCTGGAAGGAATCAATTATATACTCACCACTTACGCCCCTCAGCCCAAGGACGGTTCTTGGGAACTATTCAAACAAACTTTCAACCTAGAAGGAGCTGAGGTCAAAGAAGGAAAGCTAGAGTTAGCGGTAAGCCGGGTGCAGGGAGCTCAACAACTACCCTCATTCCTTCTTGGAACCATCCATGTAAATTACGGCCAAGACCAATAAATCTTTAATAATCAATTAATCCTTGCCAACTGAGGATAAATCTGATGAAATGAAACTAGCAAACATTTAACTTTCCGTATGCTATCTCGCCTTTCCGCCATTCTTCGGACCTGCGCCATGCTTTGCTTGGCAGTAGCGATTCTTGTACCCTCCATTCCTGCCGCCAAAGCTGAGACCATCAGCATCGTGCCTCCTCGTTTTGAATTGTTTGGAAATCCAGGTGACGTCATCTCTGAAAAGATTCGGGTCAAAAATGAAGGTGATACTGAAACCACCTATCAAACCGAGGTAGAAGACTTTACTGCCGGTGATGATCAAGGGGGAGTCAACCTGATTGACGATCCTAATGCACCCGTCACCACCTTTTCACTTCGAAAATGGATCACTGTCGAGCCAAGTCGCTTTACCGTGCCAGCCGGACAGGAAAAGGTGGTAAATTATACCATCCGTATTCCTAAGGACGGTGAACCAGGTGGACACTACGCTTCCATCCAAATCAAGCTAGCCGGCGGACAGACCGCTGGAGCCGGAGCTTCAGTAGAAAGCCGATTGAACAGCTTGGTCCTGCTCCGAGTTTCTGGAAACATCAATGAAAAGCTGACCTTAGAGAAATTTGCAGCCGATCAGTCATACTATAAGGCTGCCCCTGTTAACTTTGAACTACGTGCCAAGAACGAAGGAAACGTTCACCTTGCTCCAAGCGGACAGATTGTCATCACCAATATCTTCAAGAAAAAAGTAGCTGAGATCCCTCTTAAGACCGGAAACGTTCTTCCCGAGTCCTCTCGTGTGCTTTCAACCGTATGGTCTGATAGCGTTCCTCCTGGACGTTACACCGCTACTCTTGTGAGTGACTACGGCCAACCAAAGCAAGTGATCACCGCATCTACTACCTTCATAGTATTCCCTCCTTCCCTAGCCATCCTTCTTGGAGCGGTACTCGTAATCATTCTTCTCCTCATCACCCAACGCAAGAAGTTCAAAAAGATACTCCACAAATTGACTTCAGACTAAGGAAGAAATGGAGGGGCCACTTTCTTACACCATCAAGAAGGGTATCATTCTCTGTGTCATCGCAGTCCTTTCGCTTACTTCCGTAACTCTCCCATTAGGCTTAAAAAAGGTTCAGGCCATACAGGGACTAGAGTTTGCCCAAGACACACTGAACGGCAGCATTGCCAGCGCTGAGGACATAGAGCACAGCATAACCTTCATTCTTCCCGTCAACTCGGTTCAGATAAAACCGAGCGACTGGATCTTTGTAAACCTGCACAATTTCTTAGACGTCACCGCCCCGACATATGTCGTAGGAGCTTTTGGAACGCCAACATTTGCTGTTAATGGAAGCACCGTCAGCGTGACAAACATAGCTGTGCTCCCAGGTACGAGGCTAGCAATTAACGGTGTAACGGCTACTACTCCTGCCTCATCACAAAGCAGAGAAGTGACCATTACGGTGGCTGAAGACTCGGCCGGAACCATTATTCGCAACCAGGTCACCATTATTGCCGGTGACAATACCGCCATGTATACGGTTGGGGCTACCGTTGAGAACCAGATGAGCTCTGTCAATCTTTCAGGATTTACGGCTCCGGGAAACTTCTTGTTTTTGAATGAAGGAGGAAGCACATTGGGCACTTCTTCCGCCGATGGCGCCGGAAACTTTTCTTTTCCGATTAGCGGACTGAACCCCGGAGACCATATCTTTCGTATTTTTGCCACAGACCAAGAAGGTCGGAGCACCTCCCAGTCGGTCATCCAGCTTTACCTGCTTCCCAACACCCTCACCACTGCCACCGGTATCCTTTTGTCCCCGACTATCAGTCTTGATGAGTCGGAAATAGAAGCCGGTGATACCCTTACGGTCAGTGGTACCGCCAAGCCCAGTTCCCAAATCAACATTTTCGTTGAGTCCCCCCTTCATAGCTATCTCGCGAATACCGATGCCCAAGGGAATTGGTCCTATCTCATTCCAGCATCAGAAACGCTCAACTATACTCCTGGAGAGTACCGGGTCTACACCAATGTCCAAGACGGTTCGGGAAATCAAAGTATCGTCAGTCCCACAGCCAACTTTCAGGTCATAAGTCCTGAGGACGCCGATAATCCGCCGCCTGACTGTGACATTTCTGAAGGAGACTTGAACTGCGATGGGCTGACTAACCTTATCGACTTTTCTATCCTCCTCTTCCACTGGAACTCCAACCACAAAGTGGCCGACATCAACAGCGACCAGGAAGTAAACCTTATCGACTTTTCTATCATGATGTTTTACTTCGCCCTATGAAAAAACACGTCGAACACCATTACAAGAAAGGCCTGCTCAAATACCGTGGCCTGCGAAAGCGTCACAAGGGCATTCTGTGGGGACTTGTGGCCAGCGCCATCATCTTGGCCTACCCAGCCTATATGGGCATCAACAAAAGCATCGGAAGCAAGGGAACCGCTACGCTTTATTTCGTGCAACCCGACTCTAACCTCTATACCTACGACACCTTCCCGCTTGAGCTTTGGCTGGACACAAAAAACCAA
Organism: Patescibacteria group bacterium; assembly: GCA_020696955.1. The sequence continues at coordinate 3,843 of JAJFBK010000036.1, forward strand.
TCGACAAACGCAGTAGGATTTGCCCTCTCATACGACCCAAATATGGTTGAGATCCTCAATATGACAACCGACAAGTCGTTCTGCTCCTTTTATGCTGATAATTCCTTTGATAACATAAAGGGAGAAGTTCGCATTTCGTGCGGAAAGCCGAATCCCGGCTTTACCGGAACTTCCATCATGGTACGACTGAACTTACGCAGCAAGGCCCCCGGAAATACGCTTATCAAATCCGATCCTAACCGAACCATGGTTCTGGCAAACGACGGAAAAGGTACCAATATCCTCAACGAACCGCCTTCGATGGCTTTGGAAATAAAAAACAGCTTCTAATGAGAATTTCTTCTACCCTTGCCCGCTTAGGAACTACCGTCGTCGCTCTTGGCGTCATTCTTTCCTTTGCCATCCTAAGACCGCTTCCCGTTCAGGCAGCCGCCTCCATGTACGTTTCGGCTCCTGGGAGCGTCCAGACAGGCAACACCTTCAATGTAAGCGTTTACGTAAATACCGGAGGAGCCTCCGCCAACTCATTTAGTGGAAAGATCTCTTATCCCGGAGGACTTTTTGAAGGAATACGCGGCAGTTACTCAGGATCGGTATGTAGTCTGCAAGTCACTTCAGCCGACCCCTCAGGAGGCCAAGCTAACTTCACCTGCGGAACCCCTTCTGGCTTCAATGGGACAGGAATGGTGGTCTACATAGTCCTCAAGGCTACATCAGAAGGATCCGGAACCTTTGGCCTCAGCAATTGTCAGGTTCTGGCAAATGACGGAAAAGGCACCAATATTACCGGTGGCTGCAGCGGCTCCCCTGTTACGGTTACCGGACAAACGGTTGCCGCTACCCCAACGCCCGCCCCGCCAACTGCCGTTCCCACTGCTACCCCCGTGGTAGTAGGTGCAACACCACGGCCAACTGCAACGCCAAAGCCTGGCACTACCCCAAAGCCTACCCCGACTCCGACTCCAAGCGTAAATCAGGACACCAAACCAGTTGAAAGCCCGAATACCGATACCCCTGCCGGGGAAAATCCCGCCCCTCCTCCAGCTGAGGGATTAAGCGAGGCTGATAAGAACGCAGCCCCAGCCGATCCCAATGCGCCCCAAGGAATAAAAGAAGGAGAGACCGTCGAAGAAGAAACCAATTCAGAAAGACGTACCATCGCCTCAGCCTTCCAAGACCTTTTCGGGTCTCTAGGAGAGCTTAAGAACCTTCAAAAGGATATCCCCGGTCTTGCCGTAGTTTTGTTAAGTCTGGTTCCCGTCCTTGGGTTCAGCCTAGCAATCGTCTTCTTTGTCTACCGCCTCTACCTCTTGGAGAGACGTCGCCGGCGCACTCTTGATCGCCTCTTTGAGCTTGAATTAAACGAGTTGGCAGCCCTTGAAGGAAAACTGGACTTGTTGTCACAAAAAGGCAGCAAAGGAAAAGAGCAATACCAAGAAGAGTTCAAAAAAGCCAAAGAAAACATCCTGCGGCAACTTCGACCTGATTATGCCAAGCCTATTGAGCAACCAAAGGCACAGCCAGCAGAAAAACCGGAAGAGGCTTAAGCTTCCACTTCCCTGCCATACTTCCAGCATGGTACGATAATAGATAATGAACAGAGAAGAATCCCGACCAACTTTGTCCGAGCATATTAATCGACTCCAGCAACGCCAGCTGGAGCTGGTTCAGCAAACCAATTCAGAGTTAGAGATGCTCAGAAAACAGGTTGAGGACACGGAATCGGCCGAGCAGCGACTGGCAGCTGAAAAGGAGCCCCTCCTAGCTGAGATTCAAGAATTACGGTCATCGGTACGCTACCTGGAAGAAGAACGAAGCGAGCAAGCTAGGCAATACCAAGAACTGCGAGCCCAGATGGATAGCTATGCGGCCCATATTCGCAACATTGCCGAATCTTTGAGTTCCAATCTACCTTCCCTTCCCATGGAAATGGAGCCCACGAAAAACGCCTTGGTAAAAAAAGCGCCAGCCCCATTGCCGCTGGTTCGTCCAGAACCACTCCCTTCCCTTCCCGCAAAAAGAAAACCGGCTGGAGGAATTGTCCGAAAGCTCGTTCCTAAACGTGGAGCAATGGTTCGTTTTGCGCTATTGGCATTAGTGGCAACCGGAGGGTACGCCGGATGGAATAGCCTTACTGGCGCCACCCCTGCCGATACCGGACAAGTCGCCGGTGTAAGTACTGCCACGACGACCGCCACTTCCAGTAGTTCAGAATCAACCCTTCCAGATTACGCCCAGTCATTTGCCGAATTGCCTTTTGACGAAACGCAGTGGCAGAAGACTACTGATCCTGAATTCGGCATTGTCATCGACTATCC
>JAJFBK010000037.1 GCA_020696955.1 Patescibacteria group bacterium
TGGTGATATACCGGCTCGAAATCCTACTATCAAAAATGATGGAGCCACTCAACATACCAGCCTGAGCGTCTCCCGAAACAGTAGCATTCCGACAATGCTGATTGAGATGTTCTTCCTAGACAACCGCCTTGATGTCGCTTGGTACAAGAGCGGTGGTCAAAGTAAGCTTGCTGAAGGAATGGCTGGAGGACTTATTGCCGCCGGAAGGGCAATTGGGACAGGTACAGGAACGCAACCCTCAGGAAATGGAACCTTTACTCCTAGCGACAGCTGGTTGTGGCCTCTTGCAGGCAAGAGCGGTCCACACCGCATCACAAACCCGTTTGGTTCCCATGACGGCCTAGACATGAATATCGGATATGGCGAAGGAGCAACCGTGATCGCCGCACATGACGGAAAAGTTCTTAAGGCACGGGAACTTCCTCCTAGGGAAAGTTATGGTACATACGTATTTTTGGATGCAGGAAACGGTGTAATAAGTATTTACGCCCACATGATCAAAGGATCTCTCAAAGTACAGGAAGGAGACATAGTTAAGAAAGGAGATGCGTTAGGACTTCTAGGAAACACCGGAAACAGCCGCGGAGCCCACCTTCATTTCGAAGTAAGAAAAAATGGTACCATAGTAAATCCCGGTAGCTTCTTACCACCAAAACCATGAATATGAACAGATTTTCAAAAAAGAAGGCGGTCCTGGCAGTTATTTCGGCCATAGTGGTGTTGGCACTCTTCGGATACATATTCGTTTTCCGTAAAAGCTCCCTTTCACCTTCCGTCGAAAATACGCCCCTTCCTGCCACGCCCTCTTCCCAGACAACCCCCACATCATCACACACCCCTACGCTTCCCATAAAGGGCTCAGAGGCTCTTTCAGAGTACCCGGCACAGGCTCTTTTCCTTAGGCCCGATGGGAAGATTCTCTTCCTGAATACGGGAAATCTTACCTGGTACGCTCTCGATCCCTTTTTAAAAACAGCGGAGAAGCTTGCTGCAAACCTTAACCATGAACCACACTCGGTTTCCTACGATTCTCAAGGAACCATGGCCGCTGTTTCTTATTTTGATGCCACAGAAAGAAAGAGCATCACCGTACTGGTCGATCTTGCTGATGGCAAGAAAACAACCTTTCGGGGAATAAACTTTCCTGAAATAATTACCCGCGACAGAATCCTTGCCACTGAAGAGGGCGAACCAGAAGAGGAAGACGGGGAGGGAGAGCGCTGGCTAGTAACTCTCACCTTAGCATCAGAGAAGATTGATCGTATAATGCAGACACAACACTCCTTCATCCTGCGGTCAGATTCAAAAGGAGAGCGCCTTATTGCATACCCAGAACCTGAAGGTTACGGAGAGAACCAGCTTTACCTCATAAATATTGCCGCCAAAACTGTCCAGCCCCTTCTTAAGAGCGGGGCGGCAATTGGTGCCAAATGGTCACCGGACAACACAAAAATCTTAACTGCCAGTGTCGATCCTCAGACCCTCATTCCGACCATGTCAATAATTGACCTTACCACGCTTTCACTTCGAAAAAGTACCTTCTCGACCCTTCCAGAAATTGCCGCTTGGAAAGATAACACGACCATCTCAGCCTTTTCACCCCAAACCAACCCCGGACACCTGTTGGACTTCTCAACGAAAAGAGCTCCTGACAACCTTTATGACGTCAACCTTGAAACGAGAGGGTCATCCCTTTTATTTAAGTCTTCCGAAGCCCAGTCAGAACCCCCATTCTCAGTTGATGAGCTCATCTTCGACTCGAGTCGCAACAGTTACTACGCTATCAGCAACCAGAGACTCTTTAGGATAACGCCGTAACTGGTGTATCATAAGTGCATGAAAGCCTTTTTTTTCTCACTAGCGGTTTTTCTCTTCATTCCAGGTAGGGTGTTGGCCGCTGAACCCTGTGCCGACGGCCCGAACGGCGTATTAGTCAACGGCTGCGTTCAAAAACTTGGGTTTATCGAATACCTCACCGCCCTCCTCACCCAGGTCATGCCACTTGTCTTCTTCATCGCCCTCATCATGATCATCTGGTCTGGAGTGCAGTACATGCTCTCAGGATTCAATCCTGGCCAAGCAGGAAAGCAAGCAGGAAAGGCCAAGGAGCGTATTGTAGGAATTCTGTTTGGTGTAGCCTTCTTTCTCGTAGTAGGGCTGCTGATCAACCAGCTGGCTCCTGATCTCCAGCTTCAAGAAGGCGGAACGCCTACCACTCAAACCAAAACCCCTTAGGCCATGGATGCACCTACCGAAAAGCCCAAAGGAGAGCTTCCTTTCAAGGAATTACAAAAGGCCGAGGAGTCTACGGTTTTAAAGACGCCCGAACCATCGACCCAACCTCCAGAGAATCCCTTTGCCAAAGCCCAGTCAGAACCCAAGAAGAAAGCTTCTTCGGCTACGCCAAGCCATCCCTTCGCCAAAAGCAAGAAGAAAATGGCAACCAAGAATTACTTTGTCATTGGCATCCTTATTGGACTTGGGCTGCTTGGTCTTTTTTATTACTTTATGGTTTCCGGAAGGGGGGAGATTGTCATTCTTGATCCCACCCCAGGACTGCAGATCACCGTCAACAACCGCACCGTCTCGGTTCAGCCCGATAAAAACGGCTATAAGATTCCTCAGTTTGCCGGGCAGTACCGCTTACAAATCAACAAGACCAACTACCTTCCTTACACTCAGGACATTTCCGTGAGAAGAGGCCAAAGAGTAGAGGTCAGGCCAGCCTATGCATTTCAGCCTACCGGTGAAGAGGCGGGAACGGCGACAGTCTATTATGTTCGCCCTTCAACCGATGGAAAAAGCGTTTTCTACCTGGGAGACAACCGAAGGACCTTGTATCGGATGGACGTAGGCAGCCAAATAAGAACTCCTCTCACAAACTCTAACTTGAGCGGAATCACCGACGTACAGTGGTCAAGCGAACCAGACGTGGCCCTGATCACCCGTAATGACGGGGTATACCTTCGTGAGATTCCCAGATACGACTTCCTCAATCAGACTTTATTAAAAATTGGTGGCCCGGAAGTTGTCTCCCCAGTATGGGATCCACTTGATCCCAACCGGCTAGCTTTCGCATACTTCCCAACCACGGGTGAGCGTTCACTCGTAATCGCTGACAAGCGCCTTGTCACGTTGGACAGAAAGGCCGACATCTCTGGCATTCCAAATCCAAAAATTACCTGGTCTCCTGACCGTGAATACCTGCTTATGCAGGGAAGGTCAAGCGCCTACTCAGAACGCAATTTATGGATATACAAAGCGGCTGATGGCAGCATAACCAAAATTGGCAATACCGGGGTGGCGAATGCCTCATTTTCGCCAGATAGTGGTACACTAGTATATGAAGTAGAGGACCAAGTAACAGGTGAGAAAAGTCTCTGGGCCGTAAAACCAGATGGATCTGAAAATCGGGCACTGTACCTAAAGGGAACCGTCGCCAAGGTTGCATGGAGAGACGGAAGCTTCTTCTTCTTACCAGGCGGCGACTCAAACATCCTGGAGATCCACAAGTTGAGCGGGGGCAAGGACAATGTCCCGTTCTCGTTTCCTACCACACTGACTATCGAAGGAATGCATTACTTGGCAAGCACGAAGACACTTATTTTTTACACATCCAGCTCGATCTACACCGTTCGAATGGAACCGAAAGAGTAACCCTGGGAGGGGCACAATGGCAGGAAACTCGAAAAACACCCTAGCAATCGGATCGGCCGGAACCATCACGGTCATCTTTTTGCTTTTCGCCATGATCTCCCTCTTTACAGGAGGTAATGCCAACGCAGGTCCCAATCCCTCTGGAAGCCAGGCCGAGCAACGAACCATTCCTACCGACATCTACACCAAGCCCCTTCTCCAGGGTCTCGAAGTTTTGAGTGATCCCAGCACCGTTCTCCAACACCCCGAAAAGCTTGACCCGCTTAAGAATAGCCTCAACCAGCTGCTCACCGATTTAACAGGCGAATCCACCAAGCCAGAAATTCAGAACCTTCCTGAAAAGGGAAAGATTCGAGAGCTAATTGGCACCATGCTGGCACAGGTCAACAGCATCCAGGCAAACGCCACCAATAACCCAGATGAGGCACGAAAGAACCTCCAGGCACTGATAAAATTGCGTGATGAAGTTAATAGAATTTCAATCGTTGCCAATACAAGCATAGTGGAAGCAGCCAAAACCATCGTTGATTACAACGTAAGCATTGGTAATAAAATTCATTATAGCAATACAAAAAGAAGCCTCGTTCGAGCCAATGGATTTCCAGTGGCAACCGACTGCTCTGGCTTTGTTTCCCATGCCCTTCATAAGGTTGGGGTCCTTCCTAAGCTATTTCCAAGTACCAGCGGATTCTTTAGCCTGGCAAAGGCAGGAAGCCGCTCAGAAAATTCTCTCTTCAGCTTTGCAGTTTATGAAAACGCCCGAAATTTTTCTAACCAAGAAGTTGCCGTCATGGCCGACTCAGGGAAGATTCTACCAGGAGACATACTCCTCAGTCTGCTTGATTCGAATGGAAAAGGATTGGGGAAAATGGGTTTTGGCCACGTCGTAATATATATGGGAAAGATCAACGGTGAGCATATGCTTACAGAGTCTGGCGGAGGCTCATCGGGTCCTGATGGCCCGAAATATTCCAAGCTCATCTCAGGGTACAATCGCAAAATCATGGCAGCAGTTCGAGTAAACGCCGGAACCCTTACTTCCAGGGCTTCGATTCCTGCCATTGAGATCTCAGAAGAAGGCGATCTGCGAGAAATGGAAATTGAAGAATCACAATGAAGCTTCCCTCTTTTATTTCTACATCATACAAAAAATCACCCGCAGTGATTTCGTTCTTTTTGATTGAGCTGCTTATCCTTGGGCCTGTAGTTACTCTTATTCCCGAAACCATTCAGGCGGCTCAAGTTGCAGCGGCAAGTTCAGAGCCATGCTCAAATGACTTGGCTGCACCCACGGAAATCTCAGAATCGGAAAGTGACTTCCAGTTAAGTGAAGAAGAAATTGCGCAAGGCGGAGCAGACGGCTCGCCCGAAACCGATGAGGGACTTTACGCTTTTCTTACAGAAAACGATCTTACTTCGTGGAAACCCACCCTCATCAACCTTGAAGACCGCTTGGCCCTCCTACGGACCATGCCAGGTTATGATTCTCAAAAAAAAGGAGCCTGCTTAAAAGCTGAGGTAGCCGGTGACTTCTTCTCACTTATCCCACTCCATAACGATACTCGGGACTACCTGGACGCTCTCGCCCTTTACGGTCCTCGTATTATTTTCAATAACCCTATCGATAGATATGCCATTGAAGGAGAGCCTTGCCAGCTTTGGAACGGAACCGTTTGCGATGAAACCACCGAAGAAGTCACCGTAAAGGATGTGGCCGGCAACGACGTCAAAGAAAAGAGGCCAAAATATTACGATGATACAGTCTGGCCAAATGGGAAGTGGGACGCACCAAAGGCTGACGTCCGCATTTTAAAGTCACTCATTTATTTGGTAACCCCTGAATCTCAGGGGGGAGCCGGGCATGAGCGCATAGCCGTGGGGCGCATCATTCAAGACAATAAGAGCAGCAACGAGTTCGAAAGCGATGAAGAGGATGACAAGGTTGTGCGACCTGCCTGCGGATCCGGTGTCTATTCGATTCATTACTACGACTCGAGCAATCCGACAAACCCTGGCTGCGTAGCCCAAGCTTTTGACATTGCCGAAATCGACAATATTCGGATGACCACCAAGATCACCCAGAAACGACGGGTAGGGGGCAACAAGGTAAGTTATAGCTACAAAGAATTCCCAATCAAAGTAGCTTGGCAGACGGATGAGGGGATCGACAAGTCAGGCGGGCTTCCTCCGGTCAATGTCTTTGAAGCAGCCAAGATTTCTTTCAATGGAAACATGCTCGACTTGCTTGAAGAGTTTGGACTAGGCTCGGAGCTTGATGCCAGCAAACTGGATATTACCAATCTTGGCGACATGGCCGGAGCCATTGGCATGTCAGTTCTTAGCCAAATCCTCAACAGTCCTAGCGGATCGCTCAGTGGCTGGGATCTTCCTTCAACCCTAGAATCTTTCGGACGCATCTACATTGCTAACCAGCTAGGATTGGCGCCAGAGGCCTTTGCTAAAAAAGACGGGGACATCATTGAAAACATCGGACGAGCTACCCTTGAAAAAAACATGGGGCTTCCATCCGGTGCGCTTGATGGAGGGAATTCCGAAGAAGTGTATGCAAATCTGGGCCGCCGGTACATAGAGGAAACAGTATTGGGAATTGCCAACAACTCTCTTTCGGGTACCAAAACAAGCGAGGAGGAGTTCTTGATAAAAGTCGGCCAAGGTAAAATTGCCAAGGCCTATGGCCTCAACCTAAGTGACATACAAGGAAAGAATTCAGCCGAAGAATTAAAGAAAAGCAGCATCAAGGCAGGGCTTATCTTCTCTTCGAACAGCAGCCAGTCCGTGGATGAGAAGCTTCGGCTTACCTTCATTGCAAATCCAACAGGAAGTCAGCGTGATACATACGGATTTCAGGCTTCCGATTACGAGCAGCCAACGAATCGATTGCTAAACGGCAGCCTTTCCCTCAAGGATTACTTCAAAATGGTAGGGGGAAGAACCATTACGTCGACCATCGGGGCATTCAACTCCAAACCTGCAAATACCAACACTAGGGAGGCCGTGAACAACCCTCTGGCTGGAGGCAATGAAGCCTGCGGAGGAGTGCTTTCCCAATTCGCAGACAGCAACCCCCTCGGTAGTTGCAACCCAAATAACATAGTCTCAACCCTTACCTTGAAGCGCCCAGTCCTCCAGGCTTCTGGCGCCTTTAGCGATGCAGACATACAGTCTCTGTTTAGCCAGGCCCAGAATGCTCAGCCGCTCTTTGCCATCGGGGACGGAGGGCAGAACAACATCAACTCCCAAGTACAAGCTGCGTACAACAAGACCGTTGACCTTCATGACGTAGTCAGCAGCTACATAAGAAGACTCCAAAAGGTTGATACGAGTAACCGAAGCGGGGGAAGTTATGGAAAGTTGGCCAGCGTTACTGAAAGCCTTTCGATTATCAGGGGAATAGAGTCCCAGCTTGAGACCTTCCAGTCCGCCGCTCTTTCTTACTTGCGACAGCAAGGACAAAGCGGTCGCAGTGCTGCGCTAAACCTTTCAGGAACCACCCTCCGCTTTGATGACAACCAGAAGCTGGCAAATGTCGTTATTACCGACCAAGACCCCTTAAACGCCATTCTGAGTGGAGATCCGGCTACGTTTGGCATAGTCGGACGCTCAATTGCCGCTCAAAAGCTTACGGATAATGCAGTAAATCAAAGCCTTCTTAGTAGCCAACTCTTCAAAGACCTTTCTCCGACCTTCGCCAGCATTGGAAAGTTTGGCCTTACCGAAGAAGAACTTGCCCAAAAAGGGTTACTCCCCGATGACTTGCAGCGCATCTTCCAAAAGGATTTAGGTTCAGAAGTATTCAAGCGTATCGGTGAGAACGAACTATTACGGGTAGCCTGGAACAAAAGCGAGATAGCCTCCTCAGTCAATGAAAGCTTTACTGGCAGCGAAGTGCAGGATCTTATCAAGACCGTGCAAAACGTAAATAGTAGCATCAACTTTTATAAAGACCGTTACGCAAAGCTGCAAGACATATCTAGTTCGATGCAGGGAATACTCAGTCAAGTCCCTCAAAACAGTGAGGTAGCCGCCTTGCAGCAGGATTTCAAGAAAAGCGCAGAAGAAAAGGTAGACACAACCCCAAAGGGGATACTCAACCAGATCAAAAAACTTGAGACATTCTTCAGCCGGGCAAAGCAGATCAACTCGAATAACTCGATAAGCGTTCAGGTCAAACAAAAAACTGAAGAAGGATTGTTTGTTGTCCGAGAAATGATCGCCGGCAGGGAGCTAACCTTCAACCAAGACGTATCAGGATCAAGTGAAAGCGGAGGTAGAAACGGAAGCAATCAGACCAAGGGCTGTATTTCCCTGACGGCAATCCGCAATCTAGCCAAGGACAGCGCCTCATCAGCTTCGACTGCTGAAGCCAAGAAAAACAGCCAAGAAAAGTTCAAGTCCATAGCTCAGAGCGTGGCCGGTTGCCAACTAGACACCTCTCTTAAGATTCCCGCAGGATCCTTC
>JAJFBK010000038.1 GCA_020696955.1 Patescibacteria group bacterium
GTACGATACTCCTTCAAGGCTTTGTTCACGGTCTGAATATCGGTGCGGAAGGCAGCCATGACAGCTTTAGGATCTTCTGCGTCGCAGGAGAAGGAAGCAAGGTTTTCCTTAGCGCTTGCAAGAGCGGTATCTGCTGCGGCTTTCTTGGTATCGATCTGTGACTTCAAGGTAGCGTAGTCGCTCACTATCTTGCCGTCTGGAACCAATGTTTCGGTGTAGTACGTATCTACTTTGGCAGAGATTTCAGTGAACTTGGCGGTCATCTTCTCGGCGCGCTTCACCAGCATCTCTGAACGCTTCTGCGTACCTTTCTCACGGGCCTGGCAGGCCTTTAGTTTGGTGGCATCAAGCTTCGCCTTAGCAGTTTCTCGGCGACCCTCGGTCTGGGTAGTACGCATTTCTGCCTCTTGTGGCTTTAGGTTGGCTGCCTGAGTCGTTGTTTCAGGCTTTGCAGTGGTGCGTTCTCGGGTTTGCTCCTGTGCTCTAGCCTGGCCTTGGGCCCTGTCATTAGGTGCAGCCTGTACGGACGTTGAGAGCACTGCCAACATTAGCACTGTACCTCCGTACTTGATAGTTCTCTTATTCATGGCTTTTTCCTTTGATATATAGATATGGGGTTATTGTATCATGGGGAAGGATAAATCTGGAGGCGTAGGTCGATGGAGCTGTTTACGGGGAATTCTCTTAGTGCCAACAAGTAGAAGGAAAAAAGTATTGGCACCAGACCCGTATTCAATGGAACTTTACTCAATATTCCGGGAGATTGAGCCTATCTAGAGATAAGGTTCAGAAGTCATCTGTAAAAGCAGGAGGATTGCGCACGCTCCTGCGCCCGGGCGGAAGTGTCCTGCGAAGCAACGTACTTTGCTGCCCGCAGGCCGGTTCCCGACAGGTGCCTGTCCATCCGGGGGATGGACGACTTACCATGCGCAAGCCTGCAACGCCGCAGGCTCTCCCCGACAAAAGAAAAAGAACCCAAGGTTAGCTAGGCTAACACAAGGGTTCTTTGGGGCTAATCGCGTCTTACTGAAAAGTTGCCACTTCTATTTTTGGTCGAATAATAACCTTTGTAGGAGCGGTAATCTTTATGAAGACTGGCGCTGGGCATCTTCACCCCTGTTGAGGTGATAGAAATGATGTCCACAACAATGTTCCAACTGTCGCCAGAACCGTCTTCACGTTCGATGCTCTGAACCCGAACTTCCCATTTTGAGGGAGAACAGCCGCTGGGTAACGCTACTTCGAACTCGACATAGTGTGAGTGCGAGTAGGTGCTGTGAAACAGTGCCAACATCAGGTCAAACTTCGATGGGCCGCTTACGATGCGATATGTGGGTTCCATACGGAACCTCCTTTTCAATTGCTCTGTTTAGGTGCAGAACCGTCACCGTCATCTGCTTTCGCAGCTACCTGCCATACGGTCAGGAATTAATGCTTCATCCTTCTCCGCAAGCGGCCAAAGTATTTACCAGTGACTCTTTTGATGGATTGTTGAAACTTGAATATGAGCGAGAGGAGGGCCGTACTATTGAGTGCTGCGGCTCCTGCTACCCACTGTACGGTGCGATCTTCTCCAGCAATCTTAATGGTAATGCTCGTAGTGGAATTGGATAGTTCCGATTCTCGAGTTGGGGCAATGCTGGCATGAACAACGTGTTTGCCTGGCGTCAAATCGGAAGGAAGCCGCACTGAAAAAGCGCCAGCCAGGTCTGACATGGTATTTGCAATCGGGGTGATCTGTTGGTCGATTCGGATTTCAATCTTGGTATTTGGGTAGGTTGTTCCACTTATAGAAACGTTATCCCTTTGAAAAACGGTATCCGAAACGGTGGCTATAAGAATCTTTGGTATTGGCTCGCTCTCACTTTGGGGGATTGGCGTGGCTTCTGAGGTGGCTGATGGAGTTGGAGGAGGTGTCTCTGCAAGGGGAGCCGGAGTCGGCGTAGGGGTGAAGGCAGGCTGCACCGGTCTGGGGGTTACTTTCGGTTTGGGCTTTGGGGCGGGGACTACTGACGCAACCCCATTTACTGGCGGCTTGGTAATGATGAGGGCTGGTGCTGGCGTAGGCTGGTTAGGACTCGGCGTCGAACCTAACTCAGGCAAATCAGAAGGTGTATTGACCGGGGCCGGAATAGGGGTCGGTGTGGGTGTGGCAGTGGGAGCGGTACTGGCTGCAGGGGTTGGTTCAGGCGTGGGTAACGGAGTTGGATTAACCGCTTGCAGTACATTGATCCGCCCACCGTTTATGGTATGTGCTGTTCCGCCATCTGATTCTGTGTATGAGCCCACTGGGTCAGTGGATGCGATAATGCTACTTCTTAGTTGGGCGTTATTGAAAGAAGGATTATGAGCAAGTAAGAGGGCCGCTTCTCCTGCTACAAATGGGGCCGCCATGGATGACCCGCTAAGATATGCGTAGGACTTGTCTTTGTAGGTGCTGGCAATATTTTCTCCCGGGGCGGCTGTACTCACCCAGCTACCGTAATTGGAGTAGGAAGAAAGGCTGTCGCCTTGTCCTGAGGAGGCAACTGAGATCACGCCAGGATAGGCCGCAGGATATGTCAGCGAAGATGTGCCAGTGTTTCCAGCAGCTGCAACTACGGCCACGTCATTGTCTAATGCGTATTGAACGGCGTCGGCCATGATTTGGCTATCTATTGGCCCACCGATACTGAGGTTGATGATGTGGGCGCCATGGTCCGTGGCATAGATGATACCGGAAGCTACGGCAGACACGGTTCCGACTCCATCGGCGTCCATGACTTTGATGGGCAATATTTTACAGGACCAGCAAACTCCAGAAATACCAACGCCATTGTTTCCAGTTGCAGCGGCAATGCCAGCCACATGAGTGCCGTGGCCATTGTCATCGTTTGGATTGGTGGTTCCGGCAATGAAGTTGTAACCAGTGGAGAGAAGATTGGCGACCAGATCGGGATGGGCCATATCGGCACCAGTATCTATAACGGCAATTGTTACCGTAGGGCTGCCCGTGTCAGTACTCCAGGTTTTGTCGGCTTCAATTATTGGCGGGGCCCATTGGATGGAATAATAAGGATCGTTGGGCGTTGCCAGGATATTCATCTTCTGGTCTGGCTCTACCTCGTAGCCATTTGCACGAAGAGTAGCTTCAAGAGTGTCATCGTTCATGCCGCTGCTTGGCACATTTACAACCACGTCAGTTTTAATGGCGGAAAGGGTCCCTTTTTTTTCTATGCCGAGGTCCTCGTATATGTTATCGGTGTTATTTCCAGGAAAAGCTTCTGGTTCTTTAACAAGAAAACGACCGGGTACGATATTGGCTGGAGGCCCTTCTGAAACGGGAAAGCTGCGTCGGACGGTGGTGGTGGAGCCTACAACTGGCGGCTGACTTGTAGAAACTGCAGGTACTGAAGATTGCGAAAAGTGTTGCCATAACCAAAAGACCTCACCCATTAGCCCGATAAGCAGTAAAATCCCGGCCACCAAAGCTAGTCGTTCCTGAAGAGGAGCCTTAAGTCTCATGCAAATAATATTATGTCTTTCATTATTTTATAGATAAAAGACCTGGATAAACAACCTGATCAATAAGAAATGAAGGGCTGCTTCTGAAAGAAAGAGATTGTCGACTGGAATCTATTTTTGCAGTGGCTCAGCCTGCGAGCTGGCTCACATCATTATTGCTGAGCCGATGGTAAGCTGAGCCATATAGCCTTAAAACAAAACCATGTCTGAAACTCACGGATACAATACCGATCTTGCTCTTTACCAGGCAGGAAAATACAAGAAAGGAAAATATCTCCAAGAAGAATGCTTCCCAGAATCTTTGGAAGTGGGCGGCACCTATCCTTTTCTCAAAAAAGGCCATCGCAATTATGAAAAATTTAGCCAAGTCACTATTCTGGAAATGCGGGATGATGAAGTATTGTTTGACCTTCGGGCCACTGCAGCCATTCTCGGCACTTCGTTTGTAGTGATCGACGGCCAGTCATATACCAAGGGTGAATTCAAAGTAAATGAGTTGATCAAATCCTAGGACTTTTCACAAGTAAAGGCAAAAAGCCATCTCAGGGAGATGGCTTTTTTGATGTTCGGCGTACCTTCCATTGATGAAAGGCATAGGAGATGGCTTTTTTGATGTTCGGCGTACCTTCCATTGATGAAAGGCATAGGCCAGGCGCTCGAAGGCTTCTGAGTCTACTGTAATGTAGCAGATAAGCCAGAAAGGAAATATAAGAAGTCCGTAGAAACAAATAAAGACGCCTTGTGCGCACCCAAGAAGCAAGCTCCCTACTTTTTTAAGGTATACCATAGTAGCTCTCCCAGATCGAAATTGAATAGAGTGTAGCATAAATCTCAGATTGGTAGTAGGGCTTACAGCTAAACTCACGAGAAAAACATACCCTAAACATATTAAATTGTAATTTTTAAAGCCTTATGGCAGACTTTCCAACACCCCAACCACCCCAAGAACAAGACCAGCGTCCAGGTCACGAACATGACATGGTGCCGCTTCCAAGGGCCAAAAAGCCTTCCCATAAAGGTTCTGAAAAGTTGCTGGGGAAGGTGGCCCTGATTACCGGAGGGGATAGTGGAATCGGAAAGGCAGTGGCGCTCCTCTTTGCTAAGGAAGGGGCTGATTGCTCGATAATCTACCTCAATGAGCATGAGGATGCCGAAGAGACCAAAAGGCTGGTTGAGAAAGAAGGGGTTCGCTGCTTGCTGATTCCCGGGGATGCTGGCGACGAGGAGTTTTGCAAGAAAGCAGTGGAAGAAACCGTCAATAAGTTAGGCCATCTTAACATCGTCGTGAATAATGCGGCTGAGCAGCATCCGCAAAGTGAGCTGAGCGACATTACCGCTGAGCAATTAGAGCGCACGTTCCGTACCAATATCTTTTCTTACTTTTTCATTGCAAAAGCCGCTCTGCCGCATCTTTATAAGGGCGACACTATTATCAATACCACGTCAGTTACCGCTTACCGAGGTAGCGCTGAGCTTCTGGACTACTCGGCCACCAAGGGTGCGATCGTGGCTTTTACCCGCTCACTTTCACAATCCGTGATATCCAAGGGGATCAGGGTTAACGGAGTCGCCCCAGGACCAATCTGGACTCCACTTATTCCTTCTACTTTCCCGGCTGAAAAAGTGGCAAACTTTGGTGTTGATACGCCAATGGGGAGGCCAGGGCAGCCAGAAGAGGTTGCCTCAGCCTTTCTCTTCTTGGCTTCCAATGATTCCTCATATATGGCCGGTCAGATTCTGCATGTAAACGGGGGAGAGGTTATTAACGGTTAGTTTGCTATAGTGGAGAAAAGCATTACTAGAAGTTGATATTTTGATTACTTATACTTTTTGCCCACAATGTGCGCAGCGGTTGGAGGTCGGAAGCAATTTTCATCACTGTCCTTCCTGCGACATTACTATTTATCAGAATTCCAAGCCTTGCGTGGGAATATTGCCATTGAAAGACGGGAAAGTACTGATTGCTAGGCGAGGGATTGAGCCATTCAAGGGTTCTTTCGATACCATTGGTGGTTTTATGGAAAATGGCGAGACCCCAGAAGATGCGGCTCACCGGGAAATGCTCGAAGAAACAGGTCTAAAGATTAAGCTCGGTCCCCTTATTGGTACCTGCGTTGATGCGTATGAGGGTAACTTTACCCTGAACCTTCATTATGTGGCGGAGATCATTGGCGAAGATGAGGGAGTGGCTACTGATGATGTGGCTTCTCTTCACTGGGTGGAGCTTGATGATCTTCCGATGGATGACGGGTTCAAGAATACGGGTGCCGCTTTTACCAACCTTAGAAAATGGCTGGCAACTAAGTCATGAACCACTCGGAGTTTCAGAAAACTATTTACGACCACTACTATGCTAACAGGCGGACTTTTCCGTGGAGAGAAACCTCTGATCCTTATCACATCTTCTTGTCAGAGATAATGCTTCAGCAAACCCAGACTGCTCGGGTGGTAGAAAAATACCAGGCTTTTTTGGAAGCCTTTCCCACAGTCCAAGATTTGGCTGCTGCTTCCACAGCCCAGGTATTGGTTCTCTGGCAGGGACTTGGGTATAACCGGCGAGGTCTCAATCTTCACAGGGCAGCCGGAAAAATAGTCACTGACTTTGGTGGCAAAGTACCTGATCGGGTAGATCAACTTCAAAGCTTGCCGGGAATCGGTCCCTATACTGCCGGCGCCATTGCTGCCTTTGCTTTTAACCGGCCGGTGACCTTCATCGAAACCAATATCCGTCGAGTGTATCTTCACTTCTTTTTCGAAGACCAGGAGGGGATAGATGACAAGCAGCTAATGCCGCTTATTGAAGAGACGCTAGACCAGAAGAATCCTAAGGACTGGTACTACGCTCTCATGGATTACGGTTCAATTCTGCCAAAGATCGCAAAAAAGAATGCCAATCGGCAAAGCAAACACTATGTAAGACAGGCAGTCTTTGAGGGCTCTAACCGTCAGGTACGGGGAAGTATCATTCGGCACCTGGTTCAGGAGGGGAGTATGGAGAAGGACAAATTGGTCCGCACCTTGGGCTTTGATCCTGAAAGGATCGACTACTCCTTGGAGCAATTGCTTAAGGAAGGCTTTATCAAAGAAGAGGGAAATAATTATTCGATAAACTAGCTTATGAAGGCAATTGATTTTTCCTTGCAGGACCAAAACCAAAAGACCCACAGTCTCGCAGATTATGCAGGGAAGTGGGTGGTGCTTTATTTTTACCCTAAAGACGATACCCCAGGATGTACCACTGAGGCCTGTGCTTTTCGTGATTCCTGGGCGATATTTGCCGAAAGGGGAGTGAAGGTGCTTGGAATCTCGGCCGACTCCCCTGCTTCGCACGCCAAGTTTGCCAAAAAGTACAATCTAAATTTCCCCCTGCTCTCTGATCCTACGTTTGAAACCATAAAGAAATATGGAGCATTCGGGCCTAAAAAGATGTTTGGCAAGGAATTTGACGGGATTCTTCGTCAGACTTTTCTGATTGACCCAAAAGGGGAAATTGCCAGGCAGTATCCAAAGGTGACTCCGGAAAGTCACGCCGCTGAAATTCTTACTGATCTAGAGGCTTTGCGTTCCGTGTAAGGACTGACACTTTAGTCGGGCTGATCTCTACGAACCCACTGGCAACGCTGAATGACTCCTTCTTTCCGGCGTCCATTTTAACGGTGAGAGCTCCTTTTTTGAGAAGCGTAACCAGCGGTTCATGCTGAACCCGGACCCCGATAAAGCCATCTTCAGTAGGAATGGTTATCTCGTCTCCTTCTCCTCGAAAGAAAAGACCGTCAGGAGTGATAATTTCAAGAGCTATCATGCTACTTGGCTAATTGAGCCCTTCATGTAAAAAGCTGATTCAGGCTTATCATCGTGCTTGCCGTCCAGAATCTCTCGGAAGGAACTTACGGTTTCGGCAAGAGGCACGTATTGTCCGGCAACCCCGCTGAATACCTCGGCTACGAAGAAAGGCTGGGAAAGGAAGCGCTGGATGCGGCGTGCCCTGGAGACAGTCACCTTGTCTTCATCTGAAAGTTCTTCCATTCCCAGAATGGCAATAATGTCCTGGAGTTCTTTGTAGCGTTGCAAAATCTTCTGCACGTCACGAGCTACCTTATAATGTTCTTCTCCTACGATAAGAGGATCAAGAATAGTGGAAGTAGAGTCGAGAGGGTCTACGGCAGGGTAGATACCGATTTCAGTAAGTCCACGGTTGAGAACTACGGTTGAGTCGAGGTGGGCGAAGGTGGTAGCCGGGGCTGGGTCGGTCAAGTCGTCGGCTGGCACGTAAACTGCTTGTACTGAGGTAATAGAGCCCTTGGTGGTGGAAGTGATACGTTCTTGCAACGCACCCATTTCCGAGGCTAGGGTAGGCTGGTAGCCCACTGCAGAAGGCATGCGGCCAAGCAGGGCGGACACTTCAGAGCCGGCTTGGGTAAAGCGGAAGATGTTGTCGATGAAAAGAAGGAGGTCTTTGCCCTGGTCTCGGAAGTATTCAGCAATGGCCAGACCGGTAAGGGCTACTCGGGCTCGGGCTCCTGGCGGTTCGTTCATTTGGCCGAAAACGAGGGAGGTCTTTTCAAGAACTCCCGACTCTTTCATTTCGTGGTAAAGATCGTTTCCTTCACGGGTCCGTTCTCCGACTCCGGCAAATACTGAGTATCCCCCATGCTCTGCGGCAATGGTACGAATAAGCTCGGTGATCAAAACCGTTTTTCCAACACCGGCACCACCGAATAGTCCTACCTTTCCTCCTTTGGGAATAGGGCAGATCAGGTCGATCACCTTGATGCCGGTCTCAAAGATTTCAGTGGTAGTCGATTGCTCAGTGAAGGAAGGGGCTTCTCTATGAATGGGGTAGTGGGTGGCGGACTTGATGGGTCCGGCCTCATCGATTGGATCACCAGTGACATTGATCATGCGTCCCAGGACTTCTTCTCCTACTGGCACCTGAATTGCGCTTCCAGTTGCCCTTACTTCCATCCCACGCACCAACCCGTCAGTTGAGCTCATGGCAATGGCCCGAACGGTGGCGTGGTCATTGTGGGCTGCCACTTCCAAAACTAGGGTTGCCCCGTCTTCTTTGGTAAGTTCCAAGGCTTCATAAAGAGAAGGAAGTTCTCCAGGAAATACTACGTCGACGACCGGTCCTATGATTTGGCTGATTGTTCCGAGTGAGGGAGTTTTGGTAGGCATATAGTTTGGTTAGGCTTCGATTGCGGCGCTTCCGGAAGTAATTTCGGCGATCTCTTGGGTGATGGCTCCCTGTCGCAGCCGGTTATACGTAAGGGTAAGCTTTTCAGTTACGGTCTTGGCATTGTCGCTGGCGCTTTTCATGGCCAGGCGTCTGGCGGAATGCTCTGAGGCTATTGATTCCAGTAGCGACTGGTAAAGCTTTATTTCTGCCAGGAAGGGAAGGAGCCTATCCAGGACTTGGCTTGGCGAAGGCTCGAAGAGCGGGGTGTTGGGGCTGGTTGAGCCTGCTGGTTTTTGCAAGGGGAGAAGTAATTCCTCAACTGCTTCCTGAGCTAGCATGGAGGTGAAACGGTTATGCATAAGGCGAACTTCCCCATACGTTCCTTTTTCGAATTCATGAACCGCAAATTGAAGGAGAGCATGGATGTCACTTTCAAGAGGGGTGGTAGTTGGGAGGGGGTAATTCCGCAAGACGGAAATTCCGGCTCTGATAAGTGAAGTCCTGGCCTTTTCTCCCATGGTGATGCATCGCACCCTGGTTCCGACTCTTTCTCGTTCGGTAATGAACTCGATGGCTTTGCGCACGACATTCGAGTTGAAGGCACCGGCCAGTCCCCTGTCAGAAGCAATAATGACCAGTAAAATGGGCAGGTCTTTTTTCTGAGTAAGCAGGGGATGATCATACTCTTCGATCATTCCAATCGCCCTTTGGGCCAGCTCCTCAAGCTTCGAGGCATAGGGGCGATGACTCAGGGTCGTTTCAGAAGCCTTGCGCATTTTTGCAGCCGAAACCATCTCCATGGCCTTGGTTATCTGCCTGGTGGAGCTTACTGATTTGATCCGACGACGCAGTTCCTGTGAGGCGGCCATGGCTATGCGACGTTATTTTGATAATCACTGAGGAGGGGAGGAACCAGGCTTTCAATTTCTTTCTTACCCTTATCGCTCAATTCTCCAGAGGTCTCAATTTCTTTCAGAAGGTCAGAGTGAAGAATGGGAAGCTGGCTGGCAATAAAGGCAGAAGCACCCTGCACTTCGGAAACAGGCACAGCGTCAAAGAGACCGGCGCTTGCAGCGTAGAGGAGGGTTACTTGTTGGCTGGCCTGGAGAGGGCTGTATTGGGGTTGCTTCAAAAGTTCAGTAAGTCGTTGTCCCCTGTCGATTTGTTTCTTGGTGCTTTCGTCTAGGTCAGAGCCAAATTGGGCGAAGGCGGCCAATTCTCTGTATTGAGCCAAGTCGAGACGGAGCTGGCCAGCCACTTTTTTCATGGCTTTGATTTGTGCCGATCCTCCGACACGTGATACCGAAAGTCCCACGTTTACAGCTGGTCGTACGCCTTGGTAGAAAAGATCAGACTCAAGATAGATTTGCCCGTCGGTAATAGAGATGACGTTGGTAGGGATGTAAGCCGAAACGTCTCCTGCCTGGGTTTCGATAATAGGCAAAGCAGT
>JAJFBK010000039.1 GCA_020696955.1 Patescibacteria group bacterium
AGAACGGTCCTGCATGGCGGCGTAATATTCGCTCCAGTCAAAGGAACCTGCCTTAAAGTCCTCGTAAAACTTCTTGTATACCTGCTTTTTGGGCGTTAAGGTGCGAATGCCTGCTTCGACATGTACGCAGGCGGCTCGGTGCATGTAGGAAGCCAGACCGATGGCCATGGATGTGCTGGTGTCACCATGGATGTATGGAATTGGAGTTTTTCCGATTGACTGCAGATAGGCTACTACTTCCCCAAAACGTTCAATCATTTGAGCCACTTTTTGATGGAGGCTTCCGTCAATGGTCAGGTGTATGTCGACAGTCAGTCCGAACTCCTCCTCCATTCCACCGCTGTAGCGGAAATCATGGTGCTGTCCGGTGTGACAAAGCAAGGCAAGCTCACCTTGTTTTTTGAGCTCATGGTAAACCGGAGCCTGTTTAATAATGTCAGGTTTGGTGGCAATCAGAACGATGTGAACGTTCTGGCGCTGGTCGTTCTGGAGTTCTTCTCCTAAGCCTTCACGAAAAGATGACGGGATAATGGGCATAGTATTACAGGTAAGTGTGCTTGTTCTGTTCTTGCAGGGCTACAATAAGTTTTTTCATGTCTCGCACCCTGTCTTTGTCGGCAACCAGGATTACGTCTCCAGTATCGACGATAATGGCATTTTTAATTCCCAGAGTAGCGATGAGCCGCTCTCCGCTATAAACCAGGCTGCTTTCGGAGTCCACTCCAATATGATTGCCTTTAGTTACCATATGGTGGCCATTGGCTTCGCTCAGCATGTCATGAAGGGTCTTCCAGTCCCCGATGTCTGACCAGTCAATGTCGGCGGGGATGATAAGCAACCGTTCACTGTGTTCTGTCACGAGGTATTCGAAAGAGATCTTTGGAAGAGTGCCGTACAGTTCTGCAATTTTGGCTTCCGATCCGGGGGTTCCCATGATCTTGGCAATTTCTCGAAGGGTTTCTGCCATTTTGGCGTCAAGCGTTTCTAGGAGCTTGAACAAATGGGCGGCCTGACACACTTTGTAGCCGGTATTCCAAAAGTATTCCCATGACTTTACGAACTGCTCGGCAGTTTCTTTGTCTGGCTTTTCCACGAAGCGCTCAACGTAAAAGGCTTCTCCGTTTGAGTATGATTTTGCCTGGTTCTTAAGCTGGATGTAGCCAAGGCCTGTATTTGGGCTAGTAGGCTTGATCCCGATCATGGTTATGAACTCAGGAAAATCATCAGCCGTTTGGTAGGCACATTGAACGGCCTTGATAAAATCAAGCTTGGTGTTGATGATGTGGTCAGAATAAAAGATTCCGATCTTGGCCTTTGGGTCACGGTGAAGCAAGGCGGCGGCCGCAAACCCGAAGGCAGGAGCGGTATCTCGGGCTTCTGGCTCGAGGAAAACGTTTTCGGCAGGGATCTCCCCTAACTGGTCTTCAATGAAGCCAGCGAACTTCTTATCGGTTTGGACGAAGATCCGGTCGGTAGGAAAGACGGTACGAAGCAGGTCGTACATCATCTGGATCATTGTTTTCTGTGAATTGAAAAGAGCCTGAAATTGTTTCGGTGAGTTCTTCCGGCTCATTGGCCATAGTCTCGTTCCCGATCCTCCAGCCATGATGACGGCATAATCATGTTTTCCGTATCCGGTAATCTGCGCTTCGGTGTGTTCGGTGCTCATGAAGAAAATTAGGAGTTCTATGTGCTTTAGTATAGCAATTACCCTGATAAATAAAAGCTGGGTTTTTATGAAGATTTTTAAAAAATCTCCGACCGCATATGCGGTCGGAGATTCCTGATTCTGTCTTCTAGTCCACTTTGATTTGCAGAACGTAAATACCTAGACTTTCCTTGTGGGGCGGGTAAATTTCTTGTAAAAGAGGCAGCACTTCTTGTTCAGCAACTCCGGGTGCAATGCGCTCGGCCTTTTCAGCCTTCAGCATGTCGGCGAAGCTCTTGTAAATGCGTACGTCTTCGACAACGATGACCATGTTTTCGTCATGTGTCGCAAGGTTTATTTTTTCACCTTTGGTGATTCTCTTGATGCTGCTGTAGCCAACACGGACTTCGAGATCCTTGCTACCATTTTTAATCAGATCAAAATACCTTTTCTTGACACGCATATCCCTCATAATTGTTTCCTTTAAATTAAACCCCCATTGCTGGGTGATCACGTTTGATCTGTAAGCTCCTGGCATTAACGAATCGGCTCTCCAGCCTAGCCGTTGAAGCGCGATTGCTTCTTCGACAGTTGGGTGAAGGTGGGTGTAGAGTTTGTGCCCGTATTCGGCGAGCATGTAGGGTAGATCATGCAAGAATGCCTCAAAAGCCGTGTCAGTTTCCGCTATGAAAGGCATTAGTTTAATCGGCTGTCCTTTTTTTGGTGTTATTCCTACGATACCCAGCACGTTCTCCGATTGGTCTACTGCAACATAGATCAGTTTGTACTTGGTATTGATGTCAGCACTTTTGCGGCGGTTGTAGCCAGCAAAAAGAGATTCCACCCATTCATCGTCAATCCCATCAAACCACTGGGGAAGCGATCGAAGTATTAATCCCGATGCTTTTTCCTTGTACTTGTCTTCGAAGGGTATGACGGAAATGTGCAACTGATCACGTTCATGGGCGCTTTTTTCAGACTCAAGGGGCTTATACAACATCACTTCCCTGCTATCGGTCTTGTAGTGATTGTCTGAGCCACCTGCTGAAACATAGCCCTTACGAACAAAGAAATTGTATGCCACCCTGTTCTTTTCGGCGACGGTGCAGTATACTTGTCGAGCATTTTTGCTGACAGCATACCTTTCACCATATTCAAGAAGTGCGCTACCAATGCCGCTTGTCCCTTGAAATTCAGGATCCACAATAAGTGGGCTAATTTTATAAGTCTTTTGGCGTTTTCCTACCATGTGAATGAGTCCTGCAGGTCTATTATTGATCTCTGCAATGAACATTTTTTGCTCAAAAGAAAAGTGACCGATGTGGTCCCTGCCTCCAGAGATATGCGTTGAGAATATCCTTTCAGCGTGTGCACGATGGTCGCCGTCGTAATAGGGCGTCAATGCGACGTCCATAAGTTCGGCAAGCCAACAAAAGTCTCCCGATTGCGCCTCACGAATTACGAAAGGCAATTTTTTACTCTGCATTGTCAAAGCCTCCTGTTGATTTTTGCTACAACGTTTTAGGTTGATGAGCAAATAGGATGCGGCTCAAAAAGCCAGGATCATACTATCAGAATTAGGCCTTTTGGTCAACTAGCTTACGGTGTGAGTGGGGCTGCTTATTGTTTTATAGGGAGTGAGATTTTTATTCCCAAGACACCAAGTCTTTCCTCCTCTTCTTCAGAGTAGAACTGATGGATCTCAGTCAGTAGTTCTTCCTTGCTCTCTCCTCCGAATTGGAGGGGCGGAAAGTCACTCATCAAATCCCTGAATAAAGGATATCGAAGTAATGCCACGACTTCTGTTAGGGTTTTTTCGTTGGGATTTGAGTTTAGGCAAAACTCAATTGTATCTCCCAGGTTGATATTTTTACGTTTTTCGTCAAAAAGTCGAGACTCTATGGCCTTTGCGCCAGATTTTATCTTGTAGTAAGGGTTTTCAGCCAATTTCATTACATGGTTCATGGTAGCGTTTAGTTAAGTACATTTTATGCACCTAGTATAACAATAATAGGTGGAGTGCTGAATTTATCCTATTAACAAAGCCCCTGAATATTCTCAGGGGCTTTGTTTTGTTATTTCAGTTTTCGACGGATGAAGGTCGGTACGTCGAGCTCTTCTTCCTCCTTCTCCCGTGGGTTTGGATCATAAACCGGAGGAGTTGGTCGTCCTGGGCTGTACTGAGGGGCTGCGGGCGGTTCGTATGCAGGCGGCTGTTGCTGCTGGGGCTGAGGCTGAGGCTGTGGTTGGGGTTGTGGGTTGCTGTTCTGTCCGAAATTATAGTCTGGTTGTCCGAAGCGGGATGCCTGACTGTTTACGGTGCCGAAACGGCGTTCGCGCTTTCCGGCTTCGCCTTCGAATCCGGTGGCGATAACCGTAATTTTGACCTCGCCTTGCATGGCTTCATCGATGATAGCACCGAAGATAATATTTGCATCGGCATCGGCAGCCTCGGTAATGGCTTTGGCGGCTTCATCAATTTCATACATTCCGAGGTCGGTACCGCCGGTAATGTTGAAAAGGATTCCCTTGGCTCCGTCGATTGAAAGTTCAAGAAGAGGGCTTTCAATGGCGGTACGGGCAGCTTCAATGGCTCGATTATCTCCGGCTCCTCGTCCAATACCCATAAGGGCTGATCCGGCATCTTGCATGATTGCTTTTACGTCGGCAAAGTCGACGTTGATAATACCGTGCAGGGTAATAAGGTCAGAGATACCCTGTACACCTTGACGAAGCACGTCATCAACGACTCCGAAGGCATCGAAGAGGCTGGTCTTCTTGTCGATTACTTGAAGGAGACGGTCATTTGGGATGGTGATAAGAGTGTCTACTTTTTCCTTGAGCTCTTGGGCGCCGAGTTCGGCAACCTTTCGACGGCGTTGTCCTTCAAAAGAAAAGGGCTTGGTTACGACACCTACGGTCAAGGCGCCAAGTTCCTTGGCAATTTCAGCTACGAATGGCGAGGCGCCGGTTCCGGTTCCTCCACCCATTCCGCAGGTAACGAATACCATGTCAGAACCTTTGAGTGTTTCGTAGATTTCTTCTTTGTTTTCTTCGGCGGAGTGACGTCCTACTTCAGGGTCGGCTCCACTTCCAAGGCCACGGGTCGTTTCTTTTCCGATCTGGATCTTTACGGAAGCGTCATTGTTGGCTAATGCTTGAGCATCTGTGTTGATGGCAATGAATTCAACTCCACGCATTTTGGAGTTGATCATGCGTTGAACGGTATTTGAGCCGCCTCCGCCTACGCCTACCACTCTAATCACCGCAAAGTTATCCTGTCCACCGGACATGAAATTTGTTGGGAAAGAGGAGCGAGTACCGCTACTTCGTGTGGTCATGGGCGAACGTTCTTACGGTAATATGTGTTTGAAAATGTTTCGTGCCTTGTTCAAAGCTGGTCCCAATTGAACGGGAGTTTGCCTCTTCGGAGAGGATGAAGAATTTGCAGCTTCCAGACCCCAAAGCATCAATCCGACACTTGCAGAATACATAGGGTCAGATAGGTTGTCAACCATTCCGGCAACGTCGTGATTGACTTCGCCAATCTGAACTGGTAAACGAAGCGTGTCTTTGGCAAGTTCAACGATGCCTTCTTGCTTGGCTCCCCCTCCAGTCAGGATGATTCCGGCTGGAAGCATTCCGTCTCGTCCTACTTTTCGAAGCTCGTCACGGATCATGAGAAGGATCTCATTTAGGCGGGCCTCAATGATTTGGGAGATGTATTTGATTCCGGCTTCACCCTCTTCATTCTTGTTGATCTTTCTGAGATCGACTACTTCGTCGGTAAAGTTATCAGGAAGAGCAGTGCCGTACTTTACCTTAAGCACTTCGGCAGTATCGATAGAGGTTCTCAGTCCGATGGCGATGTCGTTGGTGATGTGGGTGGCGCCAATAGGCAGTACGCCGGCGTGGAGGATGTCTCCTTCTTCAAAGACTACGAAGTCAGTGGTTCCGCCTCCGATATCGATAACGGCTACGCCGATCTCTTTCTGGCGCTTTGAAAGAAGTGAACGTGAAGCGGCCAGTGGGGTGAACACCATGTCGGTAATGGCGATTCCGGCCTGAGAGAGGCACTTTGCCAGGTTCTTGATGGAAGCGTTGGCGCCGCTGATAACCTCAGTTTCTACTTCAAGACGGATACCTGACATCCCTACCGGATCAGTAATGCCAGTTTGTCCGTCTATAGAGTAGCTACGAGGAATGGCGTGAAGAATCTGTCGGTTTGGCGGTACGCTTACGGCCCTAGCGGCGTCCAGTACTCGGAGCGTATCGTTATCGGTAATCTCACCATCTGGGCGGGACACGGCAATAACGCCTTTTGAAGACGTTGACTGGATGTGTACTCCCCCGATGCTGACAGTGGCTTCAGTAATAGGAAGTCCGCTCATTCGCTCGGCTTCTTCCAGAGAGGCAGAGATGGA
>JAJFBK010000040.1 GCA_020696955.1 Patescibacteria group bacterium
CAAGGCGTGGCATCAAGTAAGGGATGGCACCGGTATGGTCAAGGTGACCGTGAGTGATGATGGCTCCCCGAATGTTTTCTTTCTTGCCTTCAAGGTAGGTGACGTCAGGAATGATGTAGTCGATTCCTGGCATATCGGCATCTGGGAACATGAATCCCATGTCGATAATCAAAATGTCATTTCCATACTCAAGAAGGGTCATGTTCTTTCCGATTTCTTCAAGACCTCCAAGAGGGATGATCTTTAGTTTTTCGGCAGAATTAGAACGGGGAGTAGGATTGCTGAACTCCTGTACCTGTCCGTCACGCTGGATGAATACTCCGGCATTGTCTTGAGGGAAGCGTCCACGGTCAGGACGTCGGCTGGCAGTTTGAAAACGGCCGCCTTGTCCTACGTTTCGGTTATTGAAGCCGTTTCCACCTCCGTTAGGGCGTGGGGCTTGCGGTGCACGGTCCTGCTGAGGACGTGGTTGGCTAGGACGGTCGGACTGAGGAGCTCGTTCTGGTTGAGGTGCTCGTTCCTGAGGCGTTCTATTGGCGACTCCACGGTTTGAAGGGGTAATTCCGCTCAAAGGACGACGTGCAGGTCGAGGTTGGTCGGTACGAGGTTTGGAAGCCTGGTAAAAGACGGTCTTCTGGCCTTCGGCTGTAGGAGTAGCATCTTTATTTTCCTGAGGGGCTGAAGTAGGGGTTGGAGCTGGAGTTGAGCTTCCAGCTGGCTTGCGGGGCCGAGAGGGACGGCGAGGAACTTTTTTTGGAATATTAGCTTGGTTTTCTTCTGAAAACACCTCTTTGTTTGTAATGATGTTCATTTTGCTTAAATAATGTGCTGCAAGGCAGCGGTTTATGATAGTTGGCGATACGGCCTGTAGTCTTGCTTGGCTCGCTTAAGGAATAATGCCTTAATACTCCTTCGGAGTATGCTCAGGCGCAGACTGCAAGCCGCATCGCTTCGTGAGCTGTTTTGGAAATCTAACTTAGTTTTTGCAGTATTTTCGGTATTGTTTGAAAATCTTCTTCGAGTGTGGCACGCATAGAGCCGTTATAGAGGGCTACGGCCGGATGGTAGAGAGCAAGATACACTTGATCCCGGTACCGTTTAGGCTGTCCGTGCACTTCGGATATTTTAAGGTTAGGTATAAAGTGTCCGAGAGCGTGACGTCCAAGGGTCACGATCAGTTTGGGTTTAATAAGGCTTAGTTGGTTATTAAGGTATGTGGTAGTGCAGATTTCTTTTTCGTCAGGAAGTGGATCCCGATTGGCCGGAGGCCTGCATTTGACTACGTTCGTAATGAAGATGTCATTACGTGATAAACCAATAGATTCTAGCAGCGAATCCAGCAGTCTTCCAGAAGCCCCACAGAAGGGAACACCAGTCTCATCTTCGGTTTTTCCTGGTCCTTCTCCTATAAAAACAATGTCAGCATGTGGGTTGCCTTGACCCGGAACAGTATTGGTGCGGCTTTCACACAAGCGGCACAGAGTGCAGGTACTGATCCTGTCGGCCAATGCTGAGAGTTCAGTGGCAACGGCGTCCATTGAGGAGGGAGAAGGTAAGTAAGAGAGATCGAAACTATGTGTACCTGTTAATTTTACCTTACTCACCCTTGATTGTCAACCTGAACCGCTCGATTCCGGGGATGTTCAGCTCTTTGGCATGTGTCTGTAATTCTCCAAGAAGCTTGCCTCTTATAAAAGTAAAAGCTAGCTGGTTCTGCTTCGAGAGCTCGATGTGCATGACGCCGTTTTTCACCGAAACGGCTGAAAACATCTTCGGATAAAGCTCTTCAGCCTTGGCGCAGAGAAGGCTGGACTCGACTAATTCGCCAAGACCATGCTGCCTGAGACGACGTTTTATAAGAAAATCAGTTTTTTTCCAGGCCATATGAGGATTTATCGTTCTCCGGCAAATTCAGAGTTCACCCCGGTTGAGGAATTGAGTTTTTGGCCGGGCTGAAGAGGGTCATTATAATAGTTGCGTAAGATTTCCTCTGTTACGGGAACCGAAGACTGATAACTGTCACCTCCGCCTTCTATGAGAATGGAGAAAACGATCTCAGGGTTGTCATAAGGAGCGAAGCCTGTGTACCAGGCATGATACTGTCCCTTTGATCCGAATTCGGCAGTTCCGGTTTTGCCAGCTGAGGTAACTTTGAGCCCGTTGAGTGGCCTAGCTGACCCGCTTTCAACTGTCTGGCGCATTCCTTCTCGGACGATCTTCATGTTTTCAGGGGAAATAAAGTCTTTGGTGAGCGGGGTGCTTGGCAGAAGCGTTTCCTTTCCCGTTGCCACGTTGGTGGTAGACCAAGCAAGCCGTGGTTTCCATACGGTGCCACCGTTCACGATAGCCGCCGTGGACGCAGCCATTTGCAAGGGGGTGGTAAGGGTGAATCCTTGTCCGATCGACGCATAGTAGGTGTCGCCGATATACCAGGGTTCTCCAACCACTTCTTCTTTCCACTCCGGAGTAGGAAGTAAGCCGCCTTGTTCGGCAGGAAGGTCGACTCCGGTTTTTGATCCTAGTCCGTATTTGCCCAGCCATTCGTTCAGGCCTTCAATGCCTAATCCTTTAATATTTTTTTCTTTCCAGCCGCCGCCGAGGGCATAGAAAAAGATGTTGTTTGATTCGGCTATGGCTTTACGAACATTGGTTTGACCATGAAGCTTCCAGTCTGGGAAGCGGAAATCACCGATATAAATGGCTTCGGGAGTGACTACGGAGGTCCGGTCAGTAATGGTTCCTGCCTGAAGCGCAGCCCCGGCAATCAAAGGCTTTATGACCGATCCGGAAGGGTATTGTCCGTGGATGGTCCGGTTCATGAGCGGATTGGCCGGATTCTCACTGAGTTCCTTGTATTGGGTGTTGGTTATCCCTTGAGCGAACCAGTTGGCGTCATAATCGGGGAGGGAGACCATGGCCTTGACGGCTCCTGTATTAGGATCAAGCACTACGGCACTTGCTCCCAAATCCTTGAACTCACCGAATTTCTTTTTGCGTCGGTCAAGCTCATTTTTCAAGGCATCGGCGACGATGGTCTGAAGCCTTGAATCAATACTTAGCTTGATGGTCTCTCCAGGTTGGGGTTGGCTTTCTTCGCCGGTTGAAAGGGTTCGCACTACTTCGCCGAAGGCATTCACCTCAGCCTTTTGTCTTCCCGGCGTTCCAGTTAGAACGGTATCATACTGTAATTCGAGACCGCTTTTTCCTATCAGTTGGTCACGGGTGTACCCGTTTTTAAGGTCTTCCTCACTCACTTGCCCGACATACCCCAAGATTTGTCCCATGGAAGGAAGGTTGGCATACTTCCGAATAGGAACCTCCTGGATGACGATGCCCGGCGTTGAGCTGAACCATTCCTTATAAAGAAGGCTTTCGTCTTTGCTGAGGTTGGTTTTGATAGGAAAGATCTCAGGATTTTGTCCACGGGTGTTTTCAATCAAGGCTATGGTTTTTTCATCGATTCCAGCCTTTTCTTTCAGGAGCGCATAAACAGGCTCACGGTCTGCTTTTTTGGCAGGCAGGGTTTGGGGGTTGATCGCCAATGCTAACTGGCGGTTGTTTTGGGCAAGCACAGTGCCTCCGATGTCAGTGATAAGCCCTCGGTCTGCCTTGGTGGTGAGAAGGCGAACGCTATTTCCTTCGGCAAGTGCCCGGTTCGTGGAGCCTTGGGTTACTTGCAGCCGGAAGCATTGGACGGCAAGCACCGTAATGCAGGCCATTACTAGAAGGAATACTCCTGTCAGAGGAGGAGTGGGGCGTTGATCTTCTTCGACTACGTCTTCCATTTCCTGGACCGGAAGGTGAAAGCCAGGGTTGGAATAAGTAGGATTGTCTTCTACCGTCTGTTTGCTGGACGGATTCCCAAACAGATCAAAGGAGTTCATGGTCAGGTTTGTAATTAAGGCTGTGCAAGAAGTAGCTAACCACCAGGACGCAGAAGTAGGTGATAGCTAAGGACGGTATTCTCGCAGTGAAGAAATGCCAGTCAAAAAGGAGGAAGGCGTAAAAGAGGGAGGTGCAGAACAGGGCCACTATATATCGGGGGAAAAGCGAAGTAAAGCGCAGCTGTTTGCCAAAAAAGGCATAGGCCGCCAGGATGCAAACCCCTAGCAGGGCTCCTTCCCCAAGCTTCGAGGTGCCAAGTAATTCCACTCCTATGGTGATGCCGCTTAGAAACGCATATCCGACAGTCTCAGGCTTTGCGAAGAAGAACAGGTAGAGGCTTGCGGCATAGAGAAAGAATAAAACCGAGAAAGAAACTCCGCTAAAAAGAGTGTAAGAAGTAAGGACGAGCAGGAAGCCGAGTAATCCGAGAAAAAAGTATCGCATTAATTATCGCTGATAATAATGAAAAGAGATTCAAGGGTGGAAGGGTCTTGGCTTAGCTTTATGGAGAAGCTTTGGCTGAGCTCGCTTTGTTTGGACCGTAGACCTGTTACTTCTCCGACTAGAATACCTTGGGAAATGGTATCCTTCAGACCGCTGGTTTCTATAATGCTACCATTTGGCACGTCGATTCCCTGGGTAATATCGCTAAGGTGAGCGCTGTTTCCTTCTCCTCGGAGAATGCCTTTTTCCCGATTGCTGGAGACCCAGACCTGAATGATGGAGTTCCGAGAAAGAACAGATCGAATTACTGCTGAATCTTCCCTGGCGCTTATAACTTTCCCAACCAGGGCTCCTTCGTGAATGGCAGCCTGTCCAACCTTGACCCCATCCTTGCTTCCGACATCGACGGTAAATGTCCGGTCCAGAGGGTCGTTACCTGTTAGGGTGACCCGAGTAAGCAGTTTTGGCTTTTCCCTGGTAACCCCGGTAACTCCCAATTCCTTTTTGAGGGCGTCGTTCTCTCTGAGAATTGTTTCCTGCTGGGTGAGTTTTTGCTGAAGGTCAGAAACTTGTCTCTGAAGCGCAGTCTTGTCTTCTCGGAGGCTGGGGATTTGCTTGAGGTTCTGAACAAAATTAGAAACCGCAACGTTGTGGCTGATCAGGTAGGAGGCGGTGGGCTTGATGACTTGAAAAGCGGTATTTCGAAGGCCTGTGGTCCAACCAAGAGGAAGGATCAGCAGGATGATGACAATAATACTGAAAATGACAAGGCGTTTGAGCATCGGTTAACGATAAACGGCTGGCAAGAGAAGGCTTTGAAGGTGGTCGAGATTTTCAAGAACTGATCCTGTTCCTCGGGCAACGCAGCCAAGAGGGTCTTCAGCAATAAAGACCGGGATGCCAGTCACTTCATGAAGCAGCTTGTCTAGGCCACGAAGAAGGGCTCCTCCTCCGGCCAAGACAATACCTCGGTCCATCAGGTCGGCTATAAGTTCTGGCGGGGTTTCTTCTACGGTCAGCTTGATGGCGTCTACGATGGAGGCAATGGACTTGGACATGGCTTTCCTGATTTCTTCATCAGTAACGATGATCTCCTTAGGTAACCCGGTTATTAAGTCACGTCCTCGCATGGGATAGGTGAGTTTTTCAGTGAGGTGATGGGCGGAGCCGATGGAAATCTTGATGTCCTCAGCTGTTCGCTCTCCCAAAAGAAGGTTGTAGTGGTCCCTGGCGTAATTGATGATGTCGTCATTGAGTTCGTCTCCGGCAATACGAAGCGAGCGGGAGGTGACGATTCCTCCAAGGCTGATAACCGCAACCTCAGTAGTTCCACCGCCGATATCGACTATCAGGTTTCCGGTCGCTTCC
The DNA here is from genome assembly GCA_020696955.1 of Patescibacteria group bacterium. Next base: position 5,698 of record JAJFBK010000040.1, read on the forward strand.
TGAACCGGAAGGGCGGCTCCGATTGCGGCAGCCATAGGTTCTTCGATCAAGAATACTTGGCGGGCTCCGGCGTTAAGTCCTGCTTCTTCAACGGCACGGCGTTCTACCTCTGTTACGCCATAAGGAATACCCACAAGGAGGCGGGGTCGAGGAACCAGGGAAAAGGTTTTCTTTTGCACCTTATCGATAAAGTATTTGAGCATGGCCTCAGTCACTTCAAAGTCAGAAACTACTCCGTCGACCAGGGGACGAACGGCAACGATATGGCTAGGGGTACGCCCTACCATTTTCTTAGCCTCTTCTCCGATGGCTAAGATTTGCTTGGTCTTCTTGTTGAGAGCGACGACGCTTGGTTCATTGATAACGATGCCTTGG
>JAJFBK010000041.1 GCA_020696955.1 Patescibacteria group bacterium
GATGAAAAAGGGAGGGTGCAGGTACCTGTGAAATGGCGCTCTAAGTTGGCTGATGGGGCCGTTGTAACCAAGGGGTTTGACGGCTCCCTCAAGTTTTATCCCATTAGCGTTTGGCAGGACATTGCCGCCAAACTTGCTAGCTTGCCACAAAGCCAGCCGGAAACACGCGCTTATGTGCGTCAGACCTTAGCTGGAGCTGTCGACGTAGAACTCGACAAACTAGGCCGCATCGTCATTCCTCCGTATCTTAGGGGATATGCCGGGCTTAGCAAGCAAACGGTTCTTGCCGGTTTGCATGATCACATTGAATTATGGGATGAGAAAACCTGGAATTCTTATATTGACGGTATCGACGTTACCACAACGGCTTTCAGCGATACGTTAAAAGAAATGGGAATCTAAGGTTCGGACTACATACGTAAAGGAGGAATCACTGGCATGGGGGCACGCTATTCTAAACAATCAGGCTATACTGTTACGAGGCGGACTCCTGTTCGTCGCCAACCGGTCCGCACTGTTCAGCGACGGGTAAAATTTGGTCCAAGCACTGCGAAATTCTTCGGGCTGGCATTCTTGGGAATCTTGGCTATCGTCATGCTTACCCAGTCAAGTACCAACGCCACTACTGCCTACAAAGAAAATGAAATCAAAAAAGAGATAGGCCATATCGACCAGGACATCGAGAGGCTAAAGTTAGAAGCGAAACGGGCCGAATCCTTGCAAAGCGTACAGCAGACTGCGGTCAAAGAAGGTTTGGAGCCAGTCAAGCAAGTGGAACATATTGAGAAAGGCGAAGTGGCCGGAGCTTCTACCCAACAAGAATAAGATAATTCCTTCTGGTAGGCGCCAATGAAAGAAAAGCGGATCGGCATTCTCATACTCGGATCATTCCTGATCACCTTCGGATTGGTGGCCAGGCTTTTTAGTATTTCGGTTCTCCAGCATGACGAGTACATAGCCGCCGCCAAAGAGCAGCAGACCCTGGAGCGAGAAGTACTGCCTAAACGGGGAGACATTTACGTTCAAGATTATACGACGGGAACACCTGCATTGCTGGCTCAGAGCGTTGAGCGATTTGCGATTTCTGCCACTCCTCGAAACGTAACCAAAAAAGCCGAATACGCCAAGGTGTTGGCTGAGGCAAGTGGCGTCAGCGAGGCGAGTGTACTGGAGCGGCTTCAGGCTGAGCCGGGATGGTATATGAACCCACTCAAACGTGGTCTTACCAAAGAAGAAGTTGAAGCGGTGGCCACCAAGCTAAATGCCATAGAAAAAGCGGCCAACCCTAATTGGAGCAACCAGACTATCAATTTTGATTCAGCCAGCGGCAGTAACCTTCTCTTTATGGGGGGAGTTTACTTTATCCGGGAATACCAGCGGGCGTACCCTGAAGGGAGCCTTCTTGGCCAAGTACTTGGCTTTGTAAACGACCATGGAACCGGCCAATACGGAGTCGAAGGACAGTATGACAAAGAGTTGAAGGGGTATAAGGGGAGAATTGCCCTGGAGCAAGACAGCGTAGGGACGTTGCTCGACCAAAAATCGGCTGTAGATGGAAAAGACGGAACCAGTTACGAGCTGACGGTTGATCGTAATGTCCAGTACGTGGTTGAACGGGAGCTTGCCGAAGAAATCAAAAATTCAGAAGCCAAAAGCGGCAGCGTCATCGTGATGGACCCGAAGACCGGTGAGATTATCGCTATGGCTAGCCAGCCTTCTTATGATCCAAATGAGTTCGGAAAAGTAAAACAAGAAGACATCGGTGTTTTTGATAATCCAGCCATCAGCCGAATTTGGGAACCGGGTAGTATTTTCAAGCCGCTCATTATGGCCATGGCGCTTGATCTCGGGCTGGTAACGCCGCAGACCAAAGATGATTTTCCGGCTTCCGTAATGGTTGAGGGATATAAGATCGAAACGGCCTTGCGTAAGGCTTATGGAGTGCAAACCATGTCGGACGTGCTGGCAAATTCTGACAACGTTGCTATGGTATGGGTTGCCAATAAAATCGGCAGTCAGAGAATGCATGATTACCTCCAGAAATTTGGCTTTGGTGACTTCACGGGCGTTGACTTGAAAAATGAGATCTCTGGAAATGTTCTTGCTCTTAAAAAATGGAGAGATATCAACCGAGCCACCATTTCATTTGGACAGGGTATTGCCGTTACGCCGATGCAGGTGGTAAATGCCTATGCCGCCATTGCCAATGAAGGCAAGATGATCGAGCCTCACATCGTAAAGGCAACTATCGACAAGACAGGAAATCGACAAGAGACCCCTATCAAGGAAGGTGCGCAGATTGTCAGTCCCGAGGTATCAAAGGACCTGAGGAACATGATGGTGGCAACCGTTATAAATGCCCACAGACGGGCCGGTACTGATGGGTATAAGATCGGTGGAAAAACCGGAACGGCTCAGATTCCTGACCCGGAAAAGGGGGGTTACCTGCCCGATGCCTATAACCACTCCTTCGTAGGAATTGGTCCTAGTGATGATCCTAAGTACGTGATGCTTGTGAAGATTGATAACCCAAACCTCAAAAAAGTCGGTATTTACGCTGAAGGTACGGCGGTGCCTCTCTTTGGGCGAATTTCTTCCTTTCTGCTAAACTATTACCAGATCCCGCCTACCAACCGCTAACCGTTTTCGCATGATTTTTCGTCTTAAAACGTTTGCCCAGACCTTGCTGTGGTCAGCGGTCCATAGCAAGATTCTTTTCGAAAAGCCTACTGTGGTAGCCATCACTGGCAGCGTAGGAAAAACCAGTACCAAAGAAGCGATTGCCTTGGTTCTTTCTAAGTCTGGACGATCGGTGACAAAGACCTATGGGAACATGAATACGGAGACCGGGGTTCCGCTTTCTTTGCTTGGCTATACTGAGGCTCCCCAGGGCATGAAGGGCTGGATGGGGGTAATTGCCAAGTCATGGCTTACTTCGCCTTTCAAATACAGCAAGTCTCCTTTCTATGTTCTCGAATATTCAGCCGACAAGCCGGGTGACATCGCCTTGCTGGCGGGGCATATTCCTTTTGAAATCGGGGTTCTGACTTCCATCGTTCCGGCCCACATGCAAGCCTATCCCAAGTTTGAGGATTTGGTCAAAGAAAAGCTTTCAATAATGACAGGACTGAAAAAAGGCGGGCAAATGATTTTGAATGCCGACGATCCTGTCCAGGTAAAAGCTGGAAAGGGGATGGACTCTGTTCTCTGGTATGGCATTGCCTCGGGTGGTGCTAAGAAGACCGGAGTATGGGCCCAAGATATTGAGTTAACAGCCAAAGGCCTCAAGTGCAGGATTGATTGGATAGTGGCAAAGAGCATGGATGGCATTGGCAGGCATCAGCTCCAGAGTATCAGCGTTCAGACTGCTTTGCTGGGTAAGCACCAGCTTCATTCGCTTCTTGCAGCTGCCGCAGTTGGATTTCAAGCTAAAATACCGGCAACAGAAATTGCTAAAGCCCTAGAAGAGTACAGGCTTCCAGCCGGAAGGGGGGTGATCATTGAGGGAATAAAAGATATGACGATCATAGATGACACCTACAACGCCTCACCTGAATCTGTAAAATCTGGACTGGACATGCTACGGGAATTTGCCGGAAAACGTCGGACTGTGGCTATTTTGGGAAATATGAACGAACTTGGGGATTTTGCTCCTCAAGCCCATAAGGACGTTGCTACCTATGCTGCCGGAAAAGTGGATTTCTTCGTAGGAATAGGACCTTTAGGAGAATCCATGGCGGCCGCCATCCAAGAGGCTGGCCAGGCAGGTCATACGGTCATATCCTTTGTGAAGCCTGAGACTGCCATTATCAAGCTTGATCAGCTCGTGAAGAGAGGTGATGTGGTGTATGTAAAAGGTTCCCAAAATGGGGTACGCTTGGAAAGGCTGGTCAAACGCCTCATGGCTCATCCTGAGCAGGCAGAACAACTCTTGGTGCGACAATCCGGCAAATGGAAAGAACAATCATGAACACGACCCTCACGATCTCAGTAATTCAGCTCAAAGAAGTCTCGCTATTCTTGGCGGTGGCTTTCGTGATGGCCTTTGCATCCGCACCGCTTCTTACGAATTTTCTGTATAAGAACAAGATGGGAAAACGGCTCCGTGAACATGGGGCTGATGGAAATGCCGCACCGATCTTCGCAAAGTTACATGGCAAAAAAGCCGGAACGCCGGTTATGGGAGGGCTTCTCTTCTGGGTGATTACTGCTCTTCTTACGCTCTTTTTCAATCTTGAACGCTCAGAAACCTGGCTTCCGGTCTTTACCTTGGTGGCTGCCGGAATCATTGGCGGCATTGATGATCTGATGAACGTAAACGGCAAAGGTTCCAATGGAGGAGGCCTTCGGTTGAAGCATAAGTTTTGGGTGTATGCGGCCGTGGCAGCCGTCGGGGCCTGGTGGTTTTATGAAAAGTTAGGATGGAACTATATTTCCATTCCAGGAATTGGAGATCAAGTGGTTATTGGCGCCTGGTATGTGCCGCTCTTTATAGGGACAGTTATTTATACCGCTTTTAGCATGAACCAAACTGACGGGCTTGATGGTCTGGCGGGTGGGGTCAGCATGATCGCCTGCATGGTTTTTACGCTTATTTGTCTGATTCAAGGCAAAGTTTATCTGGCCATATTCTCTGCTACGTTGCTTGGTTCGCTCCTGGCTTTTCTCTGGTTTAACATCTATCCAGCTAGATTCTTTATGGGAGATACCGGTAGCATGGCGCTCGGCATGGTTTTGCCTATTTTGGCATTTCTTACCAATACTGCCGTCATATTGCCGCTCATTCTGCTGATTCCGTTCTTGGAAGGCATCTCTACAATTTTGCAAATTGGTTCGAAAAGATTATTTGGACGTAAGATCTTTCTGGTGGCACCAGTCCATCATCACTTTGAAGCAATTGGCTGGCCTGAAAGCAAGGTTACCATGAGGTTCTGGGTGATAGCAGCCGTCAGTGCTACAGTCGGATTATTACTTGTATTGGTAGGCCAGTAACATGGATTTGCAAACTCTGCGATCAGAAAAAAAGATCGGAATTCTAGGATACGGGATCAACAATAAGGAATTGGTCCGCTTCCTGGCGTCAGAGGGAATAGCCTGTACTGTCCGAGATACCAGACCAGAGTTGGAAAAAGAATTCCGCAGCCAGTTTGCAGAGCTTAATGACTTGGTTTCATGGGAGGTGCCAAAGGACATATTGGCTGACTTGGAAGTCTTTAGCCTGGTATTCCGCAGCCCCTCCATTCCCTTTCTTTCTCCTGCGCTTCAAAAGGCTGCCAAGAAGGGTGTAAAGATTTACTCCCAAACCAAGCTTTTCTTTGATCTTTGTCCGGCGCCGATTATTGCGGTAACTGGGACCAAGGGAAAAGGAACCACTTCTTCTCTTATCCATCGAGTTTTGGAGGCAGGTTACAAGGATGGAAAAACATACCTTGCTGGCAATATCGGTCTCGATCCCTTCTCTTTTTATTCCAAGCTGACCCCGGAAGATGTGGTAATCCTTGAGCTTTCGAGTTTTCAGATCCAAGACCTACATAAGGGACCGTACATGGCCGTTTTGCTGACCATCGGCGTTGACCATTTGGATCACCATGCATCCGTAGAGGAATATCGTCAGGCGAAACAGCGATTGGCACTTACCCAGACTGAGGACGACGTTCTTATCGTCAATGTCCAGCAGCCTGAGATGATGCAGTATGCCAAGTCTGCCAGAGGAGCACTCTATTGTTATAGCCGCCACACCCCACGTCGGCAGTCGGCCTGGTCACTCCAAGAAGACGGAAAAGAAATAGTCTTTGTCCAAGTTGGAGGTGAAATTGACTCTTTTGACATCACCCCTCGCAAGTTAAAGGGCGAGCATAATCTGGATAATATTTTGCCAGCGGCCATCATCGGGGCCCTTTATGACATTCCCATGCCAGTTATCCAGGAAGCGGTCTGTTCCTTTCCAGGACTTGAGCATCGGCTTTCCTTCGTGGGTTCCTATAGCGAAGTAGAGTTTTACGATGACAGCATTGCTACCACTCCAGAGTCTTGTCTG
>JAJFBK010000042.1 GCA_020696955.1 Patescibacteria group bacterium
CCTTTCCGGAGGCCAGAAACAACGCCTTTGTATCGCTCGTGCCTTGGTAACTGAACCTAAGGTTATTTTTGCTGACGAACCAACCGGGAACCTTGATAGCGAAAACGGCAAGCATATCATGGATCTTCTCTTCAAATTGCAAAAGGAACAAGGAATCACCGTGATCATGGTCACCCACGACAATGACCTTGCCAAAATGTGTGACAGAAGCATTACTATCAAAGACGGAGAAATCGTTGGAAGGAGGGACTCATGAGACTGCCAGACACCCTAAGAATGGCCCAAGGCAACTTGGTCCGCTCAAAGCTTCGAACCTTCCTAACGGTCATTGCCGTATTTATCGGTGCGCTTACCATTTCGCTAACTAATGGAGTAGGCAACGGAATTAAAGCTTATATCAACCAGCAGCTTGGAAACGTAGGAGTCGAACACACGCTCATCGTTCAAGCCAAACAGCTCCAGCAGAATCCCGTTGCAACCAATGTGAATGAATACAATCCCGACATCCAAACCGGAGCATTCAACATTGTCACTCTCAAACGAGCCGACATACCGAAGATGCAAGCAATCGAAGGAGTCAAAGAGGTTGAGCCACAACCGACTATAAAAATCGAATACGTGACCACTGGTGACAAGAAGTACCAAGCAGTCGCAACCCAGTATATCGACGGCTTCAACATAGATATGGCTTCAGGAAAGACCGTTGACGTAAACAGCCCAGATCGAATTACCATTCCTTTCCAATATTTGGGACCGCTTGGACTTGGCAATGAAAATGAGGCTCTAGGAAAAACAGTAACCTTGGGCTTTAAGGACGTTCAGAGCAATATCGTAGAGCGAAAGCTGGTAATCGAAGGAGTTCAGCAGAGTAGCATCATTGGTAATTCAGGATTTAACATCGGCGTGCCAGTGGCCAAGGAAATCTACGAGCTACAAACTGCCGGGGTTCCTCAACTGGCTGACAGCTACCAGGCCTTTACAGTAAAATACGATCCTTCTTTTGATGAGGCACGAGTGGAGGAATTGAAGACCGCTTTTGACAAAGCCGGATACCAGGCTATGACCATAGAGGACCAGATCGGAGTAGTAAGCAAAGTAATTGACGCCATATTGGTAGCTCTTAACTTGTTCGGAGCCATTGCGCTTCTAGCTGCAAGTTTTGGAATCGTAAACACCTTGCTTATGGCCGTCAATGAACGGACTCGGGAGATCGGTCTCATGAAGGCCTTGGGAGCCAGCCGTCGCAGCATCTTCTCAATCTTTGCCTTTGAAGCAGTGAGCATCGGTTTCTGGGGAGCCTTGCTTGGAATCCTGGCAAGTATCGGAATCGGAGGGATCGTGAATAACATTGCTTCCAATACCTTCCTAAAGGACTTCGCTGGTTTTGAGCTCCTAGCCTTCCCTCTCCTTCCATCTCTTGGAATCATGCTGCTGATTACGGTCATAGCATTTATTGCCGGAGCTCTTCCTTCGCTTAAGGCGAGCCGACTAGACCCGATTGAGGCCTTGCGATACGAATAAGGTTCTTGGTTGACAGATGAGTAGTGCGTGACTTACCATAAAGGTACACACAATACTATAAGCGAGCTAACAAGTTCCTATGAAGAAGATCGCAAGCCGAGTCGTAATTACCGGAGGGGTGGCTGCCATACTTTTGCTTGCACCTCTTTCAGTCCTGCCAGTACGCGCAGTGGAAGGAATTTTGGATGATTCGATCAGTGAGCTCACGCCCACCATCGATGCCACAGCCACTCCCGTCGCCGCAACAGCAACACCTACCGCTACTGCCCTCCCGACCACCGGAGCTTCCTCAAACATGTTCTTCGTTCTGCTTGCAGTTCTGTTAGTTTCTGGCGCAGCCTTTCTTATTGCTCCTGCCAAGAAAAATTAGTTTCGACTTGATGAGCGGCTTCTCCATAAAAGCAGTCGCTGGAATGTGCGCTCTCCTTGCGGTGGGCGTACTTTCTTTTTTGTACGGCCCCATCGCTCTTTCCGCTATCAGACTTCCTTTGCCGACAGTCGCCCTGCACTGGGGCAATGTCCAAGTAAAAGGAGTGAACTTCGAGGCCTTTGACGGGAGTCCAACCCTGCTCATTCCCAAACTAGGCATTGAGGCCCCCATCATTCGCAATGTCTCGCTTACTAACCAGTCAGAGTATGATTCAGCTCTTCATACTGGCATCGGACTGGGGAAAGGAACAGCAGATCTGGAGTCGCCACAAGGAAACTCCTTTCTGTTTGGCCACTCCTCAAACGTCTCTCTTCGGCCAACTATCTACGATTCGATTTTCGCAAACCTTCCCAATATGGTAGAAGGTGACCGCTTTCTGATCTCGGTCGGAGGCAGACAAACCGAGTACGTAGTCGAGCGCAGCCATTCCATCGAAGCAACCGAGGTAAGCTACTTGGCAAGCTCCGACACTCGGCATGTGACGCTTGTTACCTGCTGGCCAATTGGGACCAACCTAAAAAGATGGGTAGTGCAGGCTAGGCCGGCACTCTGATTTGTTGCTGATATTCTGTAATCTGGTAGAGTAAGGCTATGAAAAAAGAACTCAACCAAGTTGAATTGACCATCAGTTGGGAAGCGCTTCTGCGAATCCTGGCCTTTGTTGTGGGAATCTGGCTTGTGGTCATTTTGAAAGAAGTCTTCGTAATGCTGTTCGGCGTGTTTATTTTTGTTGCCGCCGCTAATCCTACGATCCAAAAATTGCAGAAATACATGTCGAGAACGTTGGCGGTAACACTTTTTTACACCGTCATGCTGGCAGTATTTGCCCTCATTATTTCCGTCTTGGTTCCTCAGCTAGTTCGCCAGGCCAATGATCTGGTCCATGCCCTCCCCTCTATTCTTGATAGCATCCGCCCCCTCTTTGACTCAGTACAGACCGGCTCCAGCTCACTAGGGAACCAAGCCATCGACTCAGCCAAATCAAGCATTGCCAATGCCTCTGGAAACATCGTGCAGACCACTTTCACCATCTTCGGCGGGCTAGCAACCCTGCTTACGGCCTTGGGTCTTGGTTTTTATCTCCTGCTTGAGGAAAACAATGCCCGTGAGTTTTTCCATCAAGTTCTTCCTCAGCACCGATTTGAAGCCGTTTACAATACTGTCAGCAAGATCTCTGAACGTATGGGTAGCTGGGTAAGAAGCCAGTTGTTGCTCATGGCAATTATCGGTACTGCCAATCTTATAGTCTATGTCGTTCTAGGAATCCCGACTCCGCTTCCTTTGGCTTTGTGGGCTGGGCTGTGTGAACTGATTCCTTATATCGGACCGGTACTTGGCGTTCTGCCTGCCGCAGCCGTTGCTTTTACAGCCGATGGGCTTCTGAAGGCAGTGCTAGTAATCGGCATTGGCTTTGTCTTAATCCAACAATTAGAAACCCACGTCATAGTGCCCAAACTTATGGGTAGGGCGGTAGGACTTTCTCCTGTCCTGGTGATTATTTCTATTACGATAGGTGCGAAGCTCCTAGGACTCACCGGAGCCATCCTTGCCATCCCGGTCGCCGCCATTATCTCGGTGATAGTCGGAGAATGGTCCTCACTACGAAAGATCTGGGAAACTTCGGAGTAGCATGGCCCAAGCATTGTCCCACAACCGGAAGGCTGGATTTGATATTGAGGTCCAGGACAAGTACGAGGCAGGCCTCGTACTCTCTGGTGACGAAATAAAATCAATTCGAGCTGGCCGAGTACAGTTAACAGGCAGCTATATAAAACTCATGCGTGGCTCCAAGCGAAACGGAGAGTTGCCGGAAGCCATAATGATCGGAGCTCACTTGGGGCTCGCTGGTCAGCCAGATCGCAGCCGGAAACTCTTGCTCCATGCCAAAGAACTCCGAGAAATAGAAGGCGCACTCTCCGCAAAGGGAAAGGTGGCGGTCCCCCTCTCCATTTACTTGAAGCGAGGCTGGGCCAAAGTCAGTATCGGCGTAGGCGTAGGCCGCAAATCTTACGACAAGCGCACCTTGCTCAGAAATCGTGACATAGAACGTTCACAGCGACGTGAACTGAAGAATATGAAATAAGCGTCATGGCAAAGCCACGCCTCTTCCTTTTTTACGGTACAGACAGCAGGTCAAGCGGACAGGCTGTCCGAAAATGGGAATCGCTTTTTATTGCCAAATACGGTGATGCCACCAGACATATTCTTGATGCCGACAACCTCTCTCAAAACGATCTGGCCAAGACCCTGCGTGAATTGGTCGAGGGACAATCTCTTTTTCCCACGCCCAAGCTCATATTGGTAAAGCGGCTCAGCAGCACAGACCGGGCACCAGGCTTCAAGACCAGCAAGACATTTGTCTTGGCCATGAACGAAATCATTTCTTACCTTGATGAGAGCGTCACCATTGCCGTTTGGGAGGACCGCTCATTCGCCGCAACCCACCCCCTTCTCAAGGCCTTTGAAGAATGGGAGAAACAAGGAATAGCCAGTACGAAGCGATTTCAGGCCCCTCTGGAATCTCAAGTGGTGTCAGTGGCTTCAAAGTATGTTGCGGCCCAGGGAGGGTCTCTGGACAAGAGCGGAGCGGCATGGCTTCAGTCCGCCTATGGCAATCTTGGGAAGCGGGCCCGATTAGAGAAACGGCTGAAAACAGGACAGGACCTCTTGGAAGACGAGCGGCCCTGGTGGCTCTACCAGCTCCTGGACAATGCTCTCATCCGAACCAATGGACAGGCGATTACCGAGGCAGTCTTTAGGGCAGACTTTCCAGAGGCAATTACGGCCGTAGGCGTTTTTGATATAGTGACAGCCATCTCCAACGGGAGGTTTCAGTCAGCCCATGAATTGTTGGAAGAAGTTGACCCGACTGACGATAGCATTTTCTTTTCTCTCATCGCTGCCCTGCGTTGGCAGTTTGGCAAAAGTCCGTCGCGAACGATTCGGTCGGGTTATGCGCTCAGTTTGCTAGCCGAAATGGAGCTCATCATAAAAAACTTTCCCATTCCTTTCAAATGGCTTCTCAGCCTTTTCATAAAACGGCTTGAGCAGCACAGTCGTTCAGGGGAAGAATTGCCGATCCTCAACGCCCGCAAGCTCTGGTTGGCGCATTTGGCACGCACATAGCATTGTAATGATACTGAGGCAGGTTCTTCAGGTTTCCCAAGTATGGTTGGGACATGAGAAACCTGCTTCTTTTTTTGGCAACGATACCCCTCCTCTTTAGCCGACCTCCTTCGGCCGCTTTAGCCGAAGGTCCGCTCCTTGACCTTTCAGGGTCACTGACTGTCTTACGGCTCGGTCAGTCTCCTTTCGCATTCTCCGGAATCACTGTGCGAAGCGGCGCCGAGCTAAGGATTGAGCCAGGCGTGATAATTAATCTTTCTGCGGATGGAAAGGTAGAAATTAGCGGGTCACTTGAAAGCCTCGGCACGGCCACTCAGCCCATTATTTTCCAGAGTAAGAAACACGAAGTGTGGGACTCCTTCCTCTGCTCATCAACGGCCCAGAAGTGCGCCATTGCACATACCTACTTCAAAGACTTTAGAAACGGCCTAACCATCCGCAGCTCCGAGACAACCCTTTCTGATATCTCACTGATCGACGGAGTACGCAACGTACTTGAAATTGAATCCCAAAAGAAGGACTTTCTTAAGATAATGAACGTTTCCTTCCTGAACCGAGGAAGAGGAAGGGAAATGGAAGAGATGCAGCTAAAGATCAACGGTCCTATTCAGTTGGTTGAAGCCAATTCTATCAGTTTTATCAACGGAGCCTCAAAGGAGAGAATTCCTTGGGCAAAAACCGGAATCACCCTGAATGGAGCCACAGGAGCTCATTTTATAGCCTCTTCCTTTCCTTACAAGTGCCGCCCTA
>JAJFBK010000043.1 GCA_020696955.1 Patescibacteria group bacterium
GTGGTGAGATTATCCGTCACTCGTTCTCGTTAGGTGGTTATGGCGGTAGTCACTATATTCCCCCGAGTCGGCCCAAGCCTCCCGGCAGGCCACGGCCACCAAGGCCTCAGCCGCCAGGTGATGACAAGCCAGGAATTCCTCCGACCCCGCCTCCGTCCCCCCCGGGCACGCCCCCCGGAACCTTTCCTAACAACCCGAATCGGCCACCAACCGACCCGGGTACAGGAAATCCCTTCCCAGGTGGCCCGAGGCCTCTTCCCCCTGGAACTCAAATTCCCGGGGGACCAGTTGATGTAACGCCTACCTGGTAGGCATTATCCGACAGGTTAAAAGGACCTGTCACCTTATTTAAAAAACCGCATACTTTACTGTATGCGGTTTTTTCATGCCCGATTTTAGCTCCCAAAGCACTTTACCTCATTGACAAGCTCTGCTATCTATGATATAAAGGAATATCACTCTAGGAGCTGATAACTCCACATTCTATAAATTTGTTCAATGAAACTACAAGCACTAAGCACATCGCGTATGAAAGGTTTTTTCAAAAAACTGACCGCAATGACGGCTTTGGGAGTATTCGGACTAACTGGCGTTTTGCCAGCTACTGCCGCAACCAACACCGCCGTATTCAATAGTCTGCCTGGAAGGGATTACCCTAACATGCAAATTACCAAGGCAGGACAGGCATTCTCAAATGCCACTTCTACCACCGCCCAAGTTGGCGACACGGTAAACCTGCTCGTATGGGCTCATAACAGCAATCCGGTTGGAGGTCCTGTAGCCAAGAATGTAAAGGTAAAGGTCACTGTGCCTACCTCTACATCTACTGGCCACACGTTCTCTTCTACCTTGTCTGCTGACAATGCCCAGACCGTGACCGGAACCAGTTCCGTATCAGTTGGAGCTAATAGCCAGGTGAGTTATATCCCTGGAAGCGCCAAGCTTTATAAGAACGTTAACAACCAGCTAACTGAGACTGCTTTTCCTACAGGCGTAAGCGCTGACCAAGTAGTTACTACTGGTATCAACTTGGGTGACCAACAGGCTTGTTGGGAATATGCCCGGGCCGTACTTATTCAAGTTCGGATTACCGGAACCAGCGTAGACCTTGCAACTGAAAAGAAAGTTGCCCTGTCTGGAGGCGCCGCCTTCTCAGACAGTACAGCTGCTCGTCCTGGTGATGCCGTAAGCTTTAAGATTTTCTTGCAGAATACGGGTAACGCTACTGGAATCGAGCCACATATCATTGACACTCTTGATGAACGTTTGAGTTACTTGCCAGGAACTTCCTATGTTCGCGTAAAGCGCAACAACCAGGACGTTGATATCATGGTAAATAATCCTCAGACAAGTGGAGCTGGTGGAAGAACCCTTACCTGGGCTTTCACTGACATGGCTCCTCAGCCTGATTCGGCTCTGTACCTGATCTTTCAGGCCCGTGTAGCTGATGCTAGCAAGTTCACTGCTAATGAGACCACCATTAATAACTGTGCGAAAGCCGGTTTCAAAAATGGTTCTTCTTTCAAGACTACGAACTGTGTGACCATTAAGATCACTAAAGCCAGCGAAATGTCCTTCTCTTTGAGCAAGGAAGTTCGAAATATCGGTAACAATGCTGATTCTCAATGGTACGAAAGCGTCGGAGCTACAACTGGTAGCAAAGTCTCTTTCCGCCTCCAGCTGATCAACACTGGAAATGCTACTGCTGGTTCTGTTACGTTGAAAGACATCTTACCAGCCGGTCTTACCTACGCTGGTAACATGAAACTTTACAACACAGCAAATCCTAACGGAGTAGCTATCAACGGTGATGACATCGTGAAGAACGGATATATCTTTACCAACCTTGGTACTGGTACTCCTAACACTCAGACCATTACCTTCGACGCTACGGTTGCTAGCGCATGTAACCAGTCTTATCTTAATAAGGCCCAGGTTATTTTCTCCGGAGCCGTAAAGGCCCAGGACGATGCGAGCGTAACTGTTACTTGTACGGCTGGCTTGAATATCATCAAAGATATTCTTGAGTCAACCAGCGGTGAGTTCCGTGACAATGCTGGAAACGTGTTTGCCGGTCACACCCTGACCTACCGTATCCGAGTATTCAACAGCGGTACTTCTACCGTAGTTCGTCCGATGCTAAGCGATGTATTGCCTTCAAACGTTACGTTTATCGGCGGCACCCTTACTATCGATGGACAGGCTGTTCCTGTAGTAAATGAGAATGAGTTTTTCAACCGGTCTGCCGGTATGATGCTTACCGACTTTACCCCTGGAATGAGCAAAGACATTATCTTCAAGGTAAAAGTGGGCGTATGTCCTCCAGGTAGCGTAACGCTTACCAACACGGCTTACATCCATGCAAATGGCGTAATTGAAATTTCAGATACTGCCACTGCAACTCTTGCCGCATGTAATGTTCCTACTCCGACACCAACTCCTCCGACGACTCCTCCTACACACAAGCCAACTCCTCCTGTTTCTCTACCAAAAACTGGTCCGGAAGCAGCTGTTGCCTTGATGGGTGGTATCTCCGGAATCGGTGCTACCGTTGGTCGCTACTACAACCTCAAAAAGAAGTTGAAGAACAGCGCCCAGAACATCGAAATTCTCTAATCTAGAGAACAAGAGAAGAAAGCCTCGCCTCCTTATGGAAGCGGGGCTTTTTTTCTGCTAGAATTTGCCCATATGTCAGATCTCATTTCACTCTCAGCACGACTGCAGGCCCTAGAGCCTATCCTTGATCTTCCTGCAAAGCAGGAGGAGTTCTTGCGTTTGAAAGCGGCCAGTGAAGATTCTTCTTTGTGGAATGATCAGGAAGAGGCCGTGAAGATTCTGTCAGAGCTCAGTGCCGTTAAGGCAGTGCTCGAAAAAGTCGAGGAACTGAAAGGCTTTTTGGAAATGGGGGAGAGCCTGTCGGAGAATGATCTTCTAGATATCGAAAAGGAAATAAAGATCTTAGAGCAGCAGGCTTTGCTTTCTGGCGAGCATGACAAGAACTCGGCTATTCTCACCATTCACGCCGGCACCGGAGGGGTGGATGCCCAGGATTTTGCCGAGATGCTGCAGCGAATGTTCTTGCGATTCGCAGAGCAAGGAAAAACCGAGCAGCCGGAAGACCGGGTACTCTCACTTTCTCGCACCAACTGGAAGGCCGATGTAGTTGATCTGACCAGGGGAGAAGAAGCTGGAGTCAAAAAAGCGGTACTTGAAATTCAAGGTACCAATGCTTACGGTCTTCTCAAGTCAGAGGCGGGCGTTCACCGGTTAGTGCGTCTCTCGCCCTTTAATTCGAAGAATCTCCGTCAGACTAGTTTCGCTCTGGTCGAGGTGGTACCCGAGGTGGAGCAGGCGCACGGCATCACCATTGATGAGCAAGAGCTGCGCATTGATGTCTTTCGAGCTGGCGGCCATGGAGGGCAGGGGGTAAATACTACTGACTCAGCCGTTCGGATCACTCACTTGCCAAGCGGTATCGTGGTTTCAGTTCAGAACGAGCGCAGTCAGCACCAAAACAAGGCCACGGCCATGAAGATTCTCCAGTCTAAGCTTCTGCGTTTGCAGGAGCTGAAAAACGCCGAGGAAGCTGCTATGCTAAAGGGGGAATTTAAAGAAGGCAGTTGGGGCAATCAGATCCGTTCCTACGTCATGCAGCCATACCAGATGGTCAAAGACCACAGAACCAATGCTGAAACCAGTGACGTAAACGGCGTATTTGATGGAGATCTGAAGCTGTTTATTGAGGCCTTCCTCAAAAACCCAGTTAGCTAGGGAATTTTATTTAACAAGCATAATTTATTATTGTTTCTAGAGTCGTCTCCGGAACCCTCCAAGTCTCAAAGAGGTGAGGACTAACGACGGTGAAACAATAAGAAATAATCATGGCAAATCCATTTTCAAAAGGCAAAGAAACCTACGACCTTATCAAGAAGGCCCGGGCTATCCAGAAAGAACTGAAAGAAACTGAAATCGAAGCTTCTTCAAGCGACGGGACTATTACGGTAGTTTTTAATGGTGAGCAGCGAATGATCGATATCCAAATCGACGAATCATGGCTAGAGCCGGACAAGAAGCGTGACCTAGAGAAGGCCATTCTTAATGTGACTGGTCAGGCAATCTCCCGGGCTCAAGCGGTTGCGGCCGAGCAGATGAAAAAAGTGGCCGGTGACCTCAACCTTCCTCCTGGACTGGGAATGTAAGAGATGCGATTACTTGCAGGCCTTGGCAATCCCGGAGTTCAGTACGTCAGAAGCCGACATAATATCGGCTTCGTTTGCATTGATGCTGTTCTCAAAGCGCTTGACCTTCCTGCAGACGGACGAACGTTCAAGGGTGGTGAATTGTGGGAAACCCGATTAGAAGGGGAGAAGATTGCCATCTTCAAGCCACTTCAGTACATGAACCGATCCGGTCAGCCGCTTCGAGAAGTAATGGATTACTTTGATATTGCAACCGATGACCTCTGTATTGCTGCAGATGAGGTGTATGTGGCTCCTGGATCCATCCGGATTCGACGTGGAGGGGGTAACGGAGGGCATAATGGTTGGAAATCAGTGCTTGAGCACCTGGAAGACGATAACTTCTGGCGGATTCGCATAGGGGTGGGACTTTATGAGCAGCACCCGGAAAAGCGCATGCACCAGCCAGCCCTTGATGAGTACGTATTGCAGCCGATTCCTCCTCATGACCGTGATCTCGCTGAAAAGGCGATTGACAATCTGGTGCCAAACCTGATAAAATGGCTAAGATCCGGTCAGATGACCGAAGAAACCATTCATTTATAAAAACCCTAAGCGTGGGAGCCCTCGAAAGGCGTTATTACCACAGAAGGAATACCATGGACAACGATTTGAAGCATGACCCTATGGATCAGTACCAGGACGAAAATGTCTTGCGTGACGAAGAGACTGAAATAGTAACTGATACGGCAGAGGTTCAAGCGGCTGAAGAGTCTGCTATGAATACTGATACCGATATCGCTCGGGAAGCCAACGAAGAGGCAGGTCTTAGTGAAGAGGCAATGGCCACCTTGGAAGAGGAAGCTGAGATTGTAGAAGAAGCCTTGGAGAAGAAGAAAAATCGAGAGAGCACCTCCGAGAAGTCAAAGAAGGCTTCGGCTGTCCGTGCCGCTAAAGGAAGCGCTCCTGAGCCTATCGCTACCAAGCAGCTTGACCCACTTCGTCTTCGTGGCAAGAAATACCGTGCAAAGGTCGCATTGGTTGACCGCATGAAGCAGTATTCAATCGAAGACGCTGTAGAGTTGGTAAAGCAGATTTCTTACACCTCTTTCGATGCTGCCGTTGAAGTGCACATCAAAGTAAAGGCCGATGCAGTCCGTGGTATGATCGTTCTTCCTCACGGTACGGGTAAGACCAAAAAGGTTGCCGTTGCCAATGACGAAACCCTTGAGGCCATCGCTGCCGGTAAGCTAGACTTTGAAATCCTTTTGGCCACACCGGCCCAGATGCCAAAGCTTGCGAAGTTCGCTAAGGTTCTAGGACCTAAGGGTCTGATGCCTTCTCCTAAGGCTGGAACCGTTACTGATGACATCGAAAAGGCTACTGCTGAAATCAGCGGCGGACGGGTAGAATACCGAGTTGATAAGAACGGCGTAGTTCACAACTGTATCGGACGGGTATCATTCAAGAATGAACAGCTCGTTGAAAACTTCCGCACTCTGGAAGCCGTGCTTATTTCAAGCAAGATCGAATCGATCAGCATTGCCCCGACCATGGGTCCTGGCATCAAGATCGCCCTCAGCAAATAGTCTGAGCT
>JAJFBK010000044.1 GCA_020696955.1 Patescibacteria group bacterium
TCCATTCCACTCCCCCGCTGGCAAGGGAACGCTTGCTAATAATCAGCCGATGAGGAGCACCAATCAAGTCGGCATCAGCAAATTTTTCCCCGGCACTGCGATCTCGGTCATCATAAAGTACACTGACGCCGGCCGTGTTCAAGTCATTGTAAAGTGTTTCTCCTTGTCCGTCGGGAGTCAGATCAATGAGATGGGCCCTGAACGGAGCCACTTCTTCCGGCCAGACAATCTTGCCGCTCTCATCCCCCATTACTTCAACAATGGTACCTATCAAGCGGGAAATTCCAATTCCGTAACACCCCATCCAGACATCGGTCTTCTCACCGGACTCAGTCGCAACCTGGGCTGCCATAGGCGTAGAAAACTTTCGGTTCAGCTTGAAGATGTTTCCCACTTCAATGGATGACTCCTTACGCCCCTCCCCTTCTTCGCTCTCTACTATTTCCTTGTTTTTCGCATAATCACCAGCTCCGTTTATGAAGATAGTGTCCTCCCCCGCTTCGGCTACCACTTGATACTCATGAGAGTATTTCGAGAACATGCCTCCAGAAGCCTCGGTAAGAATGGCATCAAGCCCACACCTGGAATAGACCTTAGCATAGGCTCCTTTGGCCATTTCGTAAAACTCATCTAGGCTTTCTTCAGTGGTGTGGAAGCTGTAGAGGTCTTTCATGAGAAATTCACGCCCTCGAAGCAGGCCTGATTTAGCCCGAGGTTCACTGCGGAACTTAGTTTGAATCTGGTATACGGCAGCTGGCAACTCCTTATACGAGCTTACATACTGTCGAAACAAATCAGTCACCACTTCTTCATGGGTTGGTCCCAGTCCAATTGATTCGGAATCAACCGTATACATGACATCGGCGACAGCCTCGTTCCAACGGCCGCTTTCTTCCCAGAGTTCCTTAGGTTGCAAGGCAGGCAGCAAGACTTCCTGAGCCCCTGGCAAGGCATTCATTTCCTCCCGGACAATAGTGGACACATTCTGAAGTACGCGCAGTCCTAGGGGCAGGTAAGCATACACACCGGCCATGGTTTTGTTGATATAACCGCCCCGCTGGAGCAGGATGGCATTTTTGCTGGCTTCTTCGCCGGAAATATCCTTGCGAGTGCCGCCAAATAGTTGGGACTGTTTCATATTGGAACTTATTGCTACTAAAAAATCTCGTCTTTGCAAAATATCGGATAAGAATCCGCATTTCACAAGGACGAGACATCTCGTGGTACCACCTTGCTTCGCCAGGACGTCACCGCCATGGCCTTTTGACTGCCCCGCAGCCTTCTTTTGACGGAAAGAGTAACCGGTACTGCTCATCGCAGACAGCTCCAGGGCTGGGAACCCGTTCATCGCTTTGGAGCTACTCTACCGCTTCGCCAAAAAGAAGTCAATAAAAAGAGATGGCACTTGGCCACCTCTTTCTAAAAATTTAAGCGAAATAGAGAACTCCTCCCGGTTCATTCAAAAGTGCGAGACAACCCAGCGCTTCAGCCACAATTCGTAATCGGCGCCGGTATTCCAGCATTGCGACCTCTACTTTTTCCGCCGTCTTCACTGTCATACAGTGATTGCTCGGAACTAAGAACTCACTTCCAGGCCCCAGGCTCTCACCGTATTCGAAGCATTCTAGGGCTGTTTTATGATCAATGCAAGCAATGTCAGATAAATATCTCACCCCACGATAAAATGGATTTTTAATACACTCACCGTCCCACCCATAAAAGTTAGAAAGGGTGAGCGTCTTATGCTCATCACAGGGATCAACCCTGCACTCAAACGAAGCAATTACTACGTCATCAGGCATTGAAAGGTATTCAAGCCCACACCCTGCAAATACAGACCGAGCTATCGGATCTTCACTACCCAGTTCTTCCTCAAATCTTTGCCTCAGGCTTCCAGAAAGCGCCTTAATCAGCTCCTGCATCTCTTCATACCGTCGCCTCCAGGCGCAGTGAACATAGAGATCGCTGTAAGGCCTGCTTTTCCGAAACTCATGGTACCTTTCCAACCTGCAATTGAGCTGATAAAGACGCGAGATGATTGCTTCGCTGGAAAGATCAACTCTTACCACTTCTCGTTTCGTGAATATACGCAATGACTCGCACAATTCCACAGTCACCAATGTTCTTTCGGAAATATCCTCGCCACTGGAGAGTGAAGACATTCCGGAGTAAGAAAGAGCCTGCGCCTCCAGGCTGACTTCATTCTCGATGAAAAGCTCCCCCGCATGAGAATAGCATAACTTCTCACCCTTCAAAGTCATTATTTCATCAGGATTGTAAAGTAAGCGAGCATGGTTCTCACCGATTTCAACGACAAAGAGAGCCTCATCCTCATTGCCTTCTGCATAAGGCGCCCTAAACGGCAACGCATTTAACCGTGGCAGCCATATGGCCCCATTGCATAAACAGCTGATCCCTACGTTGAAGCCTCGCATATCAATGTACTCCTTCTGAAACCGATGGGTCATTTTTAGCAAACCTCATGTGTGTTGTCAATTTTTACAACAAAAAAGGACAGCCCTACGACTGCCCTTCGGTACGTCATTCACCTCTTTTCAAAAAAACTTCCTCTCTTTCTTGGAGCGTTAGGGCAGCGACCGCAAGGCAGTGGTACAGAGAACGAAGCCGTTTGGCTGCCTCTAGGAGCATCTCAGTGGCCACCCAGCAGTCCTTTGTCTTGTACCCACGATGGTCACCGGGCAACAAAGATGTCTCCTTCGTGACTAGTGGTTCCGGGATGCTTTCCCAAAGAGCTTCTTGCGGATCCAACACCTCCAACACCGCCGGGTTGCCTGTATTGGCCAGATGATATTCTTCCCATAGCTCTATGCTTTCTATGGACTCAAGGCTTAAGCTGATAAGCCTGCAAAGATCACCGTGATGATCGTAGAATGAAGCCTTGAGCCTTTCAGATTCCTCCAATCTTGTAACGAGGTATAATAGCTGCCACAGCCAAAATGCTTGGTTGTTTCCTATTTCCACCTCGTAGCATGTCAGTTCTAGGTTTCCATTGCAATCAAATTTCAAACGATACAGCTCCTGAGAGCCATCAATCGGTTGGCTCAACAAATCTTCCTGGTACGATACAAAACCTCCATGGGTCATGAGAAGCTGCGAAAAGCCTTCCTCATACGTCCCCCATACCGCCCTCATTTCTTTGGTTGAAATGTCATAGCGTGCGTATGCGTCTGGACGGAAGAAAAGCGTGACCTGCCCATCATTTTTGTCAATGACGGCTATCGGACTAAACTCTTGTGGCGGGCAGGTTTCTAAGGACACTGCCTCCTCAAACAAGGAAAGTTCCTTCCAGCTGATGCAGCCAGGCGAAAACCCGTTGCAATACTTCGGAACGATCTGCATGTCGCACCCCTTTTTGTATTTTTCTCGACTGTATCAGAAACCTAGAACAATCCCAAATCACGCAAACTAATAACGGCAATGAGAGCAATCAGAGCAAAAAAGCTGAGACCGGTAACCGCATTTTCTATCTGCTCAGAGACCACTCGTTTCCGGAAGACACCTTCGATGACCAAGAACACCAGCTTTCCCCCATCCAAGGCAGGTATGGGCATGATATTTAAGAGGGCCAAATTAACCGAAAGAGCGGCTGTCAAAAAGACAATCGAGGCCCATCCCTGATCAGCAGCACTGGCGGTTGCCCGGTAAATGCCAACTGGTCCGGAAACTGTTTCATCAAGCTCGGCCTTGGTGAAAAGCTTTACCCCAAAACCCTTGAGCGCTTGCCATGTAGCGTCACCGATATACGCAATTCCCTTGACTGCAACTTCTGGAGATCGATAAAACGGCACTTTTACATAATTGATATCCTCAACCGCCACTCCAAGAGCCGGTCCAGAAGCATTGATGGTAGCATCCACCATCCTGGTCTTTCCTTCACTTGAAAGTTCGACAGCGACCGCAAGCTGACCTGCCTGCTGGAGGCCAGCAGTATATTCAAGCATTTTCTGGACCGAAACGATCTCAGTCTTTTCGCCGGTGGCCTTGTTGGTAAAACTCTTTACGAATTCACCTGGCTCGACACCCGCCTTTTCGGCTGGAGAACCAGCCAATACTTGGCTAGCCAGGACGTCACTACGTGTAACGACGGCACCAGGCACTGATTCGGCATTCAATCCTCCTGAAGGAAAGCCGAAACTGAAAGCCACACAAAGGATCAGAAAGGCAAAGAGCAGGTTCATGGTGACGCCAGCCAAAATAACGGCAATCCGGGAGAGAAGGGGGCGATTAGGAAATGCTCGGGGATCAGGATCCTCACCATGAGCACTTTCTCCGTGGATCTTTACGTATCCTCCAAGCGGAATGGCATTGATAGCATAAAGAGTCTCTCCTTTTTTCTTGCCAAAGAGACGCGGAGGAAATCCAATAGCAAACTCATCAACTCTCATTCCCACCCATTTTGCCACGGCAAAGTGGCCAAGCTCATGCACGAACACCAGCACGCCCAGAACCAAAAGAAATACGATGATCGAAATAAGCATGAACGGAGTGATTATTTGTTGACGGCGTCTCGGATAACAGCAATAAGCTGGGCAAACTTGATGAGCAGCTCAGGAAAGAAAACGAAGAGAGCAATCTGAATTGCCAGCACTACCACTACTTTGCCAAACAGCTTGCGAAAGAACCCAGCCAAAATGCCGAAGATGGCTAGTACTATGAAAATAGGGAGAAATGATCCGTCCATGATTAGACAGTACGGATTTCCGCTTCTTTTTCTTTCATGACCGTTTCAATTTTTTTGTTATATTCTGCGGTGATCTTGTCGATTTCATCTCGTCCCCAATCACGATTTTCTTCAGTAATAATCGAATCCTTCTGGGCCTTTTGAATTTCGTCCCAAATCTTTCCCCGGATCTGACGGATAGAAATACGTGCTTCTTCGCTCATTCTTCCGACCATCTTCACCATATCTTCACGGCGCTCAGCCGTAAGTGGTGGGACGCTCACACGAACCGTGCGGCCATCGTCAGTGGGGTTGAAGCCAAGATTGGCATCACGGATGGCATTGGAGATCTCTTTGGTGCTATTGGCGTCGAAAGGCTGGATGACGATTTGAGTGGCCTCAGGAACGGTAAGGGTTGCCAAAGCTTTGATAGGTGTCGGAGTACCGTAATAAGAAACTATTACCTGGTCAACCATGTTGACGCTGGCCCGCCCAGTGCGGACGGTTTTAAGCTCGGTTTGAAAGTGTTCAAGGGCTGCGTCCATCTTAGGGCGCGCTGCAGCCACCATTTGGTCTACCATACGAAGGGAATTACATGTAATGCTCATAGCCACTATATCAGAATTGACAATCAGGAGATATATGGTACTATCGCATAAAAATAAAAGGAGAGCTCCGTGAGTCCTGAAGAAATCCTTTCGGCCATCTGGGAGTCGCATTTCCTGAATGTTCACCCGCTAGAAATAGATACCAAGACAGGCGAGCCAATCGGTACTGAAAACACCGTTTCTCTTCCCTTGGAATCTGGTCAGCACTGCCTTCTGGTCATCATAAGAGTTGAGTCGGAAGATGCCGGGAAAACTGTCTACTTTCAAGGGTATGATCCTAACCTAGGGCCAAAATCCCTTCAGGGTTACTGCTACCGGGAAGGAGACGGATGGGTCCATCCACTCCAATTCCCTCGAGCGTTTAGCCAAGACCAGACCATCAAAAAAGCCGCTCTACGATCGTAGAGCGGCTTTTCTTTTTCCCAATGATTACTCG
>JAJFBK010000045.1 GCA_020696955.1 Patescibacteria group bacterium
CACTTTCAGCAAGTTTTCACCGCAGCAAGGCAGATAGGCATCACTCGTCCAGAGACTTCTTTAAAACATTTAGGCTTTGGAACTGTTAATGGGCCAGACGGAAAGCCCTTCAAGACGAGGTCGGGCGACGCCATGAAGCTCAGTGACCTTATTATGCTGACAGAGGAAAAAGCTCGGGAGCGTATGAAAGAAGCAGGAGTAGGAAGCGAGTATCCTCTGGAAGAGCAGGAGGAGATCGCCAAGGCAGTTGCTGTGGCTGCTCTAAAGTATGCCGATCTAAGCAACAACCGCATGTCTGACTACAGCTTCGACGTCGACAAGTTCAGCCGTTTTGAAGGAAAGACAGGTCCCTACCTCATCTACACAGCGGTTCGTATCAAATCAATTTTCCGAAAGCTAGATAATCCTCAAACTGATCCTGCGGATTTGAGAATTCATGGTGAACCTGAGAGAAACCTTGTGCTCGCCCTTGCTGACTTTGCTCCGGCTATCCAGAGAACCAAAGAACTAGATGCCCCTCACGTTCTCTGCGAATACCTCTTTGAGCTTGGCCAGGCTTTCAACCGCTTCTACCAAGAGTGCAATATTTCCAAGCAAGAAAACGAAGAGATCAAAAAGGCGTGGATTTCCCTCTCTTCTCTCACTCTTAAAACCCTGGAGACTGGGCTAGATCTGCTAGGCATTTCCGTACCGGAGCGTATGTAGCCATGACTGGAAAAACCCATCAGATAATCGGCATTACCGCAGGGCTTTCCTCGTTTTTGCTGTTGGCTCCTCTAGGTTATAATCCGGCCACATTCGCAGCGGTGCTGGTAGTCTCAAGTGTCGGCTCCCTTCTTCCGGACATAGATCAGCCTGCTTCCAAGCTGTGGCATAGCCTGCCTTTCGGAAACATTGCCAGTGAATTTGTGAACCCGTTTCTTGAGCACCGAAACCTTACCCATTCTTTCTTAGGCTTCGGCCTGGTATCTTTCCTGGTCTTGTATCTTTTAAGCCAAGCTCCGGTCTACTGGGGGCTTTCGACGGACATTATTCTGGTTGCCTTCCTCTCGGCTTACGGGAGCCATTTGCTTGCTGACATGGTCACGGTCCAAGGCATACCGCTTTTCTTTCCCATCCAGCGCATGATTGGCATCCCGCCACGACCGTTTGAAGGCATTCGCATTCAGACCGGAGAGTGGTTTGAGAATGTCATTGTCTTTCCCGTTGCCAACGCAGCCTTCCTTACCCTTATTGTTTCATATTGGCCCATTATCAACGTAACCCTTTTCAAGTAGCATGGATTTTTTTAGTTTCACCCTGACATTTCTCGGTTTGGTCGCTTTCGAGGTTGTGAGTAGTATCGACAATGCGGTAATCAATGCAGAAGTACTGACTACAATGGGTGAGAAAGCCAAGCGCTGGTTTTTGACCTGGGGGCTATTTTTTGCAGTTTTCTTAATGAGAGGTCTTCTTCCCTGGCTGATCGTCTGGGGAGCTCTTCCTTCACTCGGACCTATTGGCGCTTTGACAGCTACCTTTAGTGGCGATCCCCAGGTGATTGCCGCCATTGAGTCCTCTGCTCCCGTGCTTCTGATCAGCGGGGGAACCTTCTTGGTCTTTCTCTTTTTTCACTGGCTCTTTCTGGAGCCAAAGACTTTTGGTCTGAGAGGGGAGCACTTCTTTCATCGGAACGGGCTCTGGTTTTACACGGTAGTATCTATTATTTTGCTGACCATGGTTTGGTACACGATAGGGATTAACCCAATGCTTACGCTCGGATGCGTTATTGGTTCAACTGCCTTTTTCATTACCCATGGATTCAAGCAGAGCGCTGAGCAGGAAGAAGAAAAGCTCACTACCACTAAGCTAAGCGATCGAAGCAAGATTCTCTACCTTGAAGTGATTGACGGCGTTTTTTCAATTGACGGCGTCCTCGGTGCCTTTGCCTTCACCCTTTCGGTTCCGCTCATTATTTTAGGAAACGGAATCGGAGCCTTAGTGGTTCGACAATTAACCATCGGCAATATCGACCGCATCAAGAAATATGTCTTCTTAAAAAACGGCGCCATGTACTCGGTCCTTATTCTAGGTATTGTCATGATCTCTGACAGTCTAGGGGTCCATGTTCCTCATTGGATATCTCCAGTGGCAACATTCGCAGTCATAGGGTATTTCCTTTATCGCTCGAAAAAGCATCTGATCGCCACTTTTCACCATGCTTAAACTGGATGAGCTTGCAATCGTCAAAAGTTAATATTTTTTTAATAAAAATAAGATATACAGGTAGTGTAAGTTAACTTCGACCATTCATCACTATTTGTATGCGCCTCCTCATTGTGGAAGACGACGCCTTGGTTGCCGAAACCTTAAACGACCTTCTTTCGGAAGAATATGAAGTGGAAGTCATTGATTCGGGAAAAGAGGCACTGAGTCGAGCTAGTAAGAACGACTATGACCTGATCCTTTTGGATATAGGTCTTCCTGACATGGACGGAGAAGCTGTTTGTAGTGAATTGAGGAATCGCAAGATCACTGTGCCAGTCATTATGGTTACTGGAAAACAAGAGGTTGATTACAAGGTCCGTACCCTGGACAAGGGGGCTGACGATTATATCACCAAGCCTTTTAGTTTCCCCGAGCTTAACGCACGCATTAGGGCGGTCCTTCGAAGAAGTAAGGGGGCTCCCATTCCGGCGATACTGCGCTGTGGAGATCTTGTGCTTGATACCAACGCCAGGACAGTTACCAGGCAAGGAAAAGACATCGAGCTGCGGAGAAAGGAGTTTGATATTTTGGAATATCTGGTGATCAATCGAGGAAGAATCGTTACCAGAAGCATGATCATCGACCATATATGGGATGAAAATACCAATGCTTTTAGCAATGTCGTTGACGTGCATATCAAGTACTTGCGTGACAGGATCGAGAAGCCGTTCAAGTCACAGATTATCAAAACGGTTCATGGTTTGGGGTATACCATTTCTGCTTAATTTAAATCATTAGTTTTGCAGGGAAAGGAGGTGGAAGAGCATGAAAAACATTATTGAGTCAGTTCTGAGCGACAAGAGCGCACGCAGCACGTCCGCTGTAAGCAAGATCGCTATCCAGAACGCAGAGGAAGCCTATCCTTGGTACGACGAAGCGTCTTAAGGTTTCAGACTCCAAAAGCTGGGCATTATTCGCCCAGCTTTTGTATAATAAAAGCACTGCCTAAAGTAATCACTCTGAATGATCGCCTTTTTTAGAAACCTTGCGAGAGCCCACCAACAAGATGAAGATGCCAGAAGGCAGGAATATATCCTAAATGTCCTTATTTTAGGTACCCTTGGTTTTGCAGGGGGAACTTTGGGAATTGGCGTGCTGACCTCGTTGCAGCGTGGGGCAGAGTATGCGATGAGCCATTTACCGGCTCAGGTAATTTTCTTCACCATCTTCCTTAGTTTTTACTTGCTTTCTAAGGCGGGGTATTATCGTTTGTCGAGTTATCTCTTTCTTGGTTCCTACTTTCTCTTGGCAAATTTCTTAGCCCTACAGTGGGATATCGGCCTGCCTCATGCCATAGTGCTCTACATTCTTACCATTATCATGGCGGGTATCTTGATCACGCCTCGGGCTTCAGCAATGCTGACTTTGCTTACCACTCTCAGCCTTCTTCTTATAGTTCATGTTCATGAAGTGGGCATGGTCAAGGCTCAAGTTGATTGGTCGGCCAAGACTGCCGGCTATGGAGACGCCTTCAATCTGGCGGTTCTCTATTTTCTAGTGATGCTTATCTCCTGGCTTTCAACCAAGGAGATAGAGCGGTCTCTGGGCCGAGCACGAAGATCAGAAGCCGCTCTCAAGAAGGAAAGGGATTTGCTTGAAATAAAGGTAGAAGAACGAACCAGGGACTTGGAGAAGTCTCAATTAGAAAAGATATCTCAGCTCTACCGGTTCGCCGAATACGGAAAACTGACTTCAGGCATCTTGCACGATTTAGCCAATCCCTTAAGTGCCATTTCGCTCAACTTGGAAAAGATGCAGGGAACCGAGCAATCTACCCTCTTGAAGCGGGCACTTGAAGGTACAAAAAGAATGGAGCGTTTCGTTGAGCTCGCCCGTAAGCAGATTCAGAACCAAAAGGATCTCTCAGTATTTTCGGTAGCCAAGGAAATCCAGCAAAGCATAAAAGGGCTTGAGTACAAGGCGAAACTGGAGAACGTAAAGCTTCAGTTCTCTAAGCCTAATGACATCACACTCTACGGCAGTCCAATGCGCTTCCATCAGCTGATCAGCAACCTTATCGGCAATGCCATAGATGCCTATGACCATTATGAAACCGATCATGAGAGGGTGGTGATTATCAGTTATGAGTTCACGGGGAGTAAGATCTATTTGCGTATCCTGGACTTTGGAAAAGGGGTGTCCCAGGAAGACAACGAGAAGATCTTCGAGCCATTCTTTACTACCAAGACCACTGACAAAGGAACTGGCATGGGACTTTCGATCTGCAAGGATATCGTCGAAAAGGATTTTCATGGCAAGCTCCAGCTGATTAGCGAAAAGGGGAAGGGCACTCTTTTCTTGGTTGAGATTCCTATTCACCATGAGCCAAGCTAAGATCATACGCGCACTTGAAGAAGGCCTTGCCTTTATTCGTGATGAGCAAAAAGATTCCGGTCTTTTCATAAGCTTGAGTAGCACGAAGGAGAGTGATTTTTCCCATGCCCTTGAGTACCAGACAACATTCGTAACCTCGCTCATTCTCTCGGCTCTTAGTCGCATTCCTTCTTCATTGGATCTGGATGAAATCAAGAAGAGGGGAGCTCGGTTCTTATTGGAAGAACGGTCCAAAGACTGGTCGTTCAATTACTGGTCACGGAACTCAAGTCAGTATAAGGAGCTGCCCTATCCCGACGACTTGGATGATACATTCTGTGCCGCCGCCGCACTTCAAGAGATAAATCCAGGCCTCATTGACGGAAAGGCGCTGGCTTCCCTTATCACCTTGCTTACTGCCACTGAAGCCAAGCCTGGCGGTCCTTATAAGACATGGATCGTGGATTCTCGGCTTCCTGATCCTATATGGCATGATGTCGACGTTGCGGTTAACAGCAATGTCGGTTTTTTTCTTTCCCTCCAAGAAGCTTCAGTGCCCGGGATAAACGAGCTGATTGAAGGGGCAATACAGAACAATTCTTTTACCTCCCCTTACTATCCCAACCCGTTTCCAATCATTTATTTTATCTCCAGGTTTTATAAAGGCGAGATGCAGGAGGGGCTAGTGCGTATTCTCAAGGCCAAACGCTTGGCAAAAAGGGGGTGGGGGAATTCGCTTTTCACAGCTCTGGCCCTTACTTCACTTTCAGACTTGGGAGAAGACCTCAAGCCTTTTGCTTCGGAAGTTGATCAGCTTCTCCAGGAAAGAGAAGGCGACCATTGGCCGACGATTACTTTTCTCCTTGACCCGGTGGTACGCCAAAAGTTTCATTACTGCGGATCTGGATCCCTCACGACTGCCTTTTGTTTAGAGGCACTTGGCCGGTATCTGAAAAGCACTGAAGTTCCTAGGCTCGTATCTTCTTATGAGAATACGGCCACCGCAGTCATTTCTCTTATGGATGAAGACCTGGCAAGTGTTCCTCTGATTCTCCAGCAACCGCTGCGTGAACGAGTGAAAGCTTTGGCGTCACCAGGTAGCAGTCAAAAGATAATGGTACTG
>JAJFBK010000046.1 GCA_020696955.1 Patescibacteria group bacterium
TGGGTGTCTCACGCAGTATGTCACGGCAGGTGTTTGGGCATTTGCTCCGACTGCCGGTATCGTTTCATAACGATCAGCGGATTGGTGCCATTGCCCAGCGTATTACCAGGGCAAGTCGCTCGGTTACGTTTTTGCTTGAAATGCTTGTACTCAGCATGTTGCCTACGGTTGTTGAGCTCATTATTACTTCGGTAGTGTTAACTCGAGTCTTTGGGGCACGCTACGCCCTGATAATTGTCGGTACCATTATTCTCTACATTGCATTCCTTATCATAGCTACTGAGCTCAGGCAGAAGTGGCGAGTAAAGGCCATTGAAACTGACGAACAAGTCGGTGCTCAAGAGGTAACTGCCCTGGGTAGCATTGATGTGGTAAAACTCTTCCATGCTGAAGAGCAGCAAATCGCAAAGTATGAGCCGCTCTTACAGGAAAGAGAGAGGACGAACGTAAAGAGCAATCAGCTTTATAGCTTGGTTGAAGCCGGTCAGACCTTTATTCTCCTGGTAGGTACCGGTCTGGTGCTCTGGCTTGTTATCCAAGACGCAGGAGCCGGTAGGCTTACGCCCGGTGATCTTGTGGCGCTGTCTGGTTACATTGTCCGTATCGCTGCCCCGCTTGGGTTCTTTGGTGCCATTTACCGCTATATCAAAGACGGGTTAACCGATCTAGCTGGAGCGGATGAATTGGTAAGGCAGCCTCTAAGCATCGCCGATCCTGTGAAGCCAACAGCCATTAAAGATCCAAAGGGTGAAGTTTCCTTCAATGACGTGGTGTTTGCCTACGATGATTCCCGGCCTATTCTCCAGGGCTTAAATCTTGAGGTCAAGCCGGGTGAGAACATTGCCTTCGTTGGTGGTTCCGGTGCGGGAAAGAGTACTATCCTAAAATTGTTATTCCGTTTGTACTATCCAGAGTCTGGTGAAGTAAAGATTGACGGCGTTTCGGTGCGTGATCTTTCTTCCGAGCAGCTGCGCCACTTGCTTGCAGTAGTTCCTCAAGACCCTGTCCTTTTCCATGGAACGATTGCAGAGAATATCCGCTTCGGTGAGCCAGATGCTACGGACGAGCAAGTTCGTGCTGCCGTGAGCATCGCTCAGCTCGACGGATTGGTTGGGCGCTTACCTGAGGGACTAGATACCCTGGTGGGAGAGCGGGGAGTGAAGCTTTCCGGTGGAGAGCGTCAGCGTGTGGCCATTGCTCGGGCAGTAGTGCGTGAACCTCGTATTCTGGTCTTCGATGAAGCTACCAGCAGCTTGGACACTCATACTGAAAAAGAAATTGTGGAAGCTCTGCGCAAGGCTGGTGAAGGCCGTACTACGATTGCCATTGCCCACCGCTTATCAACAGTCGTTGATTCTGACAAGATCTTTGTTCTTGAAGGAGGAAAGGTCGTGGAAGTAGGAAATCATCGTGATCTTGTTGCGAAAAAGGGCAAGTATGCCGCTTTGTGGCAGGCCCAGCAACATAAGGAAGAGGAATAGGGTTTTCTTGGAAAAATAAAAAAGATTAGGCTTTGCTTGCGACTTTTGATTGCTTAGTGGACTCCGACTTGCTATAAACTATAAGAGTACTTTTACAAGGAGAAAGTAATGTCTTTCTTAGCTTCTGGCAAGCCCGAACTTTCAGGTTTGCCAACTCTTTGGTCGCAAGGCCTGGGAGTCAGTTGCCCTCCGTCATTGGTGCGCAGGGCGAGAACTGCATTGAATGTGATGCTGATTCCATCTCCACATCTGTTGTCGACAGTTTGGGGAGCGGGGATAGATCCGCTTGATTCAAATGGCTATGCCCAAGCAGTGACGGATTCATTGAGTGTCCTGGGTGGGAAAATGGAGGTTATAAATAACAAGGGAGAGAAAGAGCGAGACCGGCTGCTAGTCTATACTGAGCAGGTATTCTCTGAAAAGGACATTTGGCTTGTGCCTGAGGTTCTTGATCACTATGCCTCTTTGTGTCGGTTCAACTGGTTGGAAGTAGAATGGTGTTTTGATACCGATTGCCGGCTAAGAAATTGGCGGCGACAGGAAGGGTGGTTGCCGCTTGACCCCTTACTCATGACGGCCGTGCTTATGGGTTACGAAAAATGCCTTAGCGCCATTGTTGCCCGGTTTTCCCTACCCAACTTTACCATGTCAATTCCGGGGGCATTGGGTTATAAGAGCGTGAATGACAATGTCTGCCTGCGCGGGTTTAATTGCGAAGTAGCGCGTCGGGCTGGTGAGAGCTTGATCAAAGCTTCCTTTCATCATCATCTGGTGTGTGACCCTTCTTTTTCCCCGCTGTATCAGCCGTGGAAGGTGCTTCCAATGATAAGGTTATTATCTGGCCAATAAGCTGGCTACCCATTTAAAAATAGAGCCTCTGGTAATCCATGGGCTCTATTTTAGTTAACAGTAAGGGTGGGTGTACTTTTGCAGTACGTAATGGTCTGGGGCAACCTAGCGAGTCACGGTCTTTGAATAAAGAAAATACTGAATAAAGGTAATTCCCCACATACAGAAACCAATCATGAATGAGACAAGTGGAGGGTAGTTGTGTGTAAGTGTGAAAAGTCCGATTTGCGAGGCATAGAAGCAAAGGGCAATTACAATAGTGAGAATCGGCTGTCCAGACTTCTTCTCGCGATGATTCTTTACGATCTGGGCTGGAATCCCAATAAGCGTAAGCGCAAGAGAAAAGACAGTGACAAGGAGGCTGAAGATGAAGAGTGGGTCCATGGGGCAATCATAGCACAGTTGAGGTGCCTTATTTATCAACTCGTGCCTGTAATAGTCGTTTATACACTCTAATTTGGTAATATGAAGATGCGCTATCAATAACTAATTAGAAATATGGCCCATATCAATCCATGGATTAACTTCAACGGGAACGCTGAAGAGGCGTTTGAGTTTTATAGGTCGGTGTTCGGTGGGGAGTTTTCCAAACTTGAGCGCATCGAAGGTTCCGGCAAGATAATGCAGATCGCATTGCCTATCGGCGGCAATGTCCTGATTGCTAACGATGTGCCGGAAGAGATGGGCCGGGTAAGCGAAAACGAGAACAGGTCCAAGATATCCGTCAGCGCCGAAAGCCGTGAGGAAGCTGAGAAGATATTCAATGGGCTTTCAGCCGACGGAACCGTTGAGTGCCCTATTGAGGAGGGCTCCGAGGGTCCGTGCTTCGGGATGTTCAGGGACAAATTCGGCATTGAATGGATAGTAGAGTTTGACTCTGCAGCCTAAAAGTAGCAATCGAAACTGGTTTCGATTCCCGGTTTCCGCTCAAACAAAATGAGATAACGAGGATGGGCTCGTTATCTCATTTTTGGCAGAGTGGGACTGCCTAGATTAAATGTTGCTTTGAAGTTCTTCACGCAGCTTCATCCACAACTTCCCCATTCGATTTTCACCTTTGTGATCAATTCCCCAGCCCCAATATGAATCATCAGGAACATTTTTGATAATCTCACGATTTCCTGATGCCAAAAGCTTTTCTCTAACATAGGGATGTTGGGCTAATTTTGCTCGAAGTAACTCTTCCATTACAACAAGCTTGTGGGTGTCCCAATCTGGACGGCGCTGTTTTTTAAGTCTCTGTCCGATCAGGCGAGCGTCATGTGCTGAACGAGCAAGGGTGATCTGGGTGCGAATATCGGTATCTGTAAAACTTGCAGCTTGGTATGCATGTTCAGCGGTCTGCCAAAGGACGTTCTCATACTCTACTGAGAAGGCGGCAAAATGAGAGAGGGGATAGAACTCGTCCTCCCACATGTATATTGGCTCTTGCGGCTGGTTCATGGTACGAACTTATTAAATATTGAAGTTGAGGGCATTGGCCCTATTTTTTGGCAGGCTTTGGCGGAAGACTTCGGTTATTTCTTGCGGCCAAAACCTAGAAGAATTTCTCCTAGTATCGTTGTGCCCACGCCATAGGCAAGTATTACGAACAATGTAACAAGTAGGTTTGAGTCTTCGTCATGTCCAGGAACTGAGTTTAATAGGGTATACATCAAACTTATTGATACTGTACCGATAACAATTCCGAGAATAAAATGCCTCAGCCATGATTTCATGTAATCTCCTACGATTATTTGGTTTAGCTGTCTTTATTGTAAAGAGATTGAAGAAAAAAGAAACAACTTGATTGGCCGGGGTACTTAGCCCTTTTCAAGTCGCTCAGCGATTATGACAAGGGCAGGCCTTGATAGAGGGTGCTGGGACTAGTCTGGCTGTTATTGGTTAATAAAAATGAGGAAGAGTATTGTCACTCTTCCTCATTTGCAATTAGTTGGATCAGAATGGGGTTGTCTTTGAGAGAGTCAAATCCCTCTCGCAAGAGAAGGTTTCGTTCTTCTTCTGAAAGCTCCCCCAATTCTTCCTGGGTCTCCATTTCGATATCGAAAAGCTCGCAAATTAAGGCTCGTACTTCGGGCTTCAATTCTAGAAGTGCGGTATGAACACTAGTGTTTACCTCACGTTGCCAGACTTCGTCTACATAGTCCGGCAGGATAATAGGAACGATTGATTCATTTTCCCATCCGGCGGGTTTGCCATAGGCGTTGATAGCTTTGAGAAGGCGCCGATTTTCAACGAATCGACGGTATCCTTCTCGAAACTTTCGCTGCAGATCAGGGTGCATGGCGCGCTCACGTCTACGTTGGCGCTCTTCAGGGCTGAAATAGACCTCCTGTTCTTCTGAAGAAAGATTCCAATATTCTTTCCATCGATGTTGTTTGCCTTGCTCGCGGTTGGCTTTGTTGACTGGGTTATTAGCGACATCACTTCGACGTTTACGTTCAGCTTCCTGTTCTTCGGGAGGAAGGGCATGCCAGTTATCCCAGTACTGTTTGCGGCCTTTGATCAATTTCTCCTGATGTGCAGGTTCGCTGGTGATTCTGCTTCGTTGTGATCTAAATTCAGGAGAAGAAAATATGGCTACCATCTTTGCTCTATAAAGAGGGTCTTGCCACTTCTTCTTATATTCTTCAGACCGTCGGCGATAGAGCCTGAAGCATGTTGTCGAATCGCATTGTTGCGGGCTCGACTAGTTCGTTTATTTGGGTCTTCCAGTATTTCCCTTAAGCCTCTTTGCTGCTTCTCACGAAATTGAGGGTTTAACTGAAGCTGCTTATTTAGTTCCTCAAGTCTCTTTGTGTGTGCAATGGTTTGGTTTGCGATCTTTTCAAACCGAGCATTAAGAATTTCCCTCGAAGCGCCAACAAGATTGCCAATGGCCCCAGTTCCGGTTTTTGGAAAATATACACGCTCGATGCTTTCTAGTGTTTCGTGAGGATGATATTTGGATTGGAGTATTTTACAAGCTTGTTCAATGCTCATCCCTTCTATGAGCAAGTCAATAACCCTCCTCCTTTCTTCCAAGGATATCTTGAATGGTTTTCGCATTTGTTAAATTTCACATCCTTTTGAGGTAAAATGCGAATTTATCCTAACAGAACAAGGTCCCCATATCCAGGGGGAGCGAGGGCGGCAATCGAACCTGGTTTCGATTCCTAACTTCCGCTCAAACAAAAAGAAGCAAAAGAGGACGAGCTCTTTTGCTTCTTTTTGGCAGGGGTACTAGGAATCGAACCTAGAACAAGGGTTTTGGAGACCCGTGTGATACCACTTCACCATACCCCTTCGTGAAATATACATGGAATT
>JAJFBK010000047.1 GCA_020696955.1 Patescibacteria group bacterium
CGATCCGCCAGTGCTGCTTATCACGACCACCACGTCTTTGATGGGGCTCTCCGACTTCAAAAGAACGGTTAACTGTTCAAAATACCGGTCGACCATCTTTTCATCGACCTTGCCCGACAATCGAATCACTCGCCCGGCCTGTAAGAGTTTTAGATAACGTGCATAGGTCATAGATGCAAAATAAGATACTAGCTGAACTATAGTATACACCCGTTTGGAATCAGTAATCTTGGTCACAACCCCATCCATTTACACATGAAGCGGATTCTGATATAGTTTTACCTGTTACTGGTGCTTTTTGCATACATGCACTCCTCCGGGTCTGTAACTGCGTTCCTGACCCAATCACTCGAAACATGTACAAGCAAGCTCGTCCGCGCCCCTCACTCATGGGTCTGTAGCTCAATGGTAGAGCAGTGGCCTCTTAAGCCATTGGTTGTGGGTTCGACTCCCACCGGACCCACCAAAAGAAAAGGCACCCATATGATAGGGGTATGGCACCATGTCGTTCCGACATCGGCACCACACTCAGGTCGCATGCCAGAAAGATTACTTTCTGTCGCGCTCCCACTCGCACGGCACCATATTGCTTTGCAATAGGGTTTGCTCGCTCGGAACTGACACCCCAATCAAAGATTGGCTAGTCATCTCCTCGCTCGCGGCACCATCGTCTAGAGGCCTAGGACGCCGGGTTTTCATCCCGGAAATCACGGGTTCGAATCCCGTTGGTGCTACCAAAGCAAAAATGATCACCCTTGCGGTGGTCGTTTTTGTTTTGTTCGGAAGAGGGGTTCGAGCACCTTGTGCAAGCTTGCCCGTTTGCCTAAATGGCAAACTAATAACGAATCCCGTTGGTGTAGGAGCCATACTCTCAATAAAAAAATCCGCTGCGCATAAGCACAGCGGACTTCTGATGATTTTTCCTATCGTAGAAATTCAACCTAAAGCCAAAATTTCTTTCAAACTTTGGGACCTTGAAATACGAAATGCCCCAATATCCCTTGACCGCTCCTCTTCTGTCGGATCCTTGTGGCCAATCTCAGCAAGTAGGGCACGAATGCTAGGAAACGGCAGCCCTGTCATAACCGACATCTCGTCAGCTGGCTGCGAAGCAGCTTCAGGATCGTAGACGCACAGCCAGCTTGAGTCACTGTTATTGCAGAAATTGACAGAGCGGTAGTTCGTAGAAAGATTCCGGCGATCCCCAAGATAAGGTATCACTCCGGTATTTGGATCGAGGATTTTTCGAGGCTGCTCATAGCAAGGCAGGCTTATCGGCAAATTAACAGACCCGTTACGTATTGGATACTCCAAGCCAAATGCCAAATGAGTCAACAAGCCAGCAGGCACATATCCCGCATTACGCAATGCCTCAACCGCCTCAGGAAACTGGTAGAGATAGCAAGACTCGTTAAACTGTACTTTTTCAACCTGCACCTTTACATCAAAAGGAGCGAAGTCGGAAGGAAAGTTTTGAGCAACGTGCTTTACTCCATCGATGTAGTCCCAGGCGACGCAATCACCAAATCCGAGCTTCTTGACCATTTCAAGGATGCATTTATCCAAAGGGGCATACACCCGATAAGCAACATCGTGGAGGAAGAATCCTCTGGGCGCCTGCTCTTCATCCCATATCTTTCCTATCGGGTACCGTGGACCTACAGTAGGTGGCGTTTCGTTCATGATAATGTCCTCCATTTAACCAAGGAGATTCCGTAACGAGAGCCTTTCGGTTCTTTTGCGGTATTTGGTTAAAGATGAGTTATCTTACCACTTTAAGAAGAACATTTCAACCGCACATGCTTGCTATGGAATATTTTGGATTCTAGAACCTCGAAAAATAGGGGGCAATCAGCTAGACTTTGGTTATTCATACAGAACCCTGAATAATAAAACATGACCCCTCAAGAACCAATCAACCCTGAGAACTGCGACCTTACGCCGTCAAAAACAGTAAAGCCCAAGAAGTTTGACGTCATTGACGGCTATACCATCAAATACCACGCCAATGGCACCACCAAATGGTCAAAAGGAAAAATGAAGGATGGAAATCCTGATGGATATTGGGAGTGGTACCGTCCTGACGGAACCCTGAAACGCTCAGGTAACTTTGACACGGGAACCCCTGTCGGTGAGTGGATCACCTATGATGAAAACGGAAAAGTTTATAAGATTACTAACAAGTAAGCCCTTATTAAGACATGAAAAAGGAAGCGCAGCTGCGCTTCCTTTAGATTTTGCTCCCGAAAAGGGATCAGCCAAATACTTCTTTGTGTGAGATTTCACGAGACTCATACCGTCCCTGCTCATCCTGCTCAAAGCCGGCCCTCGTATTACTTCTCATCTCGTCCCTATACTGTTCTTGCCGTGAACGCCTCTCCTCAGGAGTACGCTCAACAGGAGTTCCTTGCAAATTCTCATCCATTAGTTGCCGTAACCGGCTCTTTTTCCCTGCCGCAGTTTTCATGATGCATCTCCTTGTCTCAGGTATATCAGAAACCTGATCAAACCCCAATTGGCTTCACTACTGCCCTCAGCCAAAATCTCGACATAAAAATTTAAAAAGGCTACCATGGCCTTAATCGTATCAATAGCAGTCCTTGACCATGAGTCGCAAACCGCTAGATTTCTCTCAATTAAAACTGGCCCCCAAAGAACTGTTTTCAGAGATCCTAGAGTACATGGTTATTCCCACATTTGACCTTGCCTTGGAATATGGCGATCAAGGAATAATCGTTGCCAAAAGAAAAATACAGCCTTACAAGGACGTATGGGCTTTGCCAGGCCTTCGAATGATGAAGCCTGAAGAAATCAACGACACCCTCTATAGAATTGCCAAAAACGAACTGGGACTTGAAATTGATCCAGAGAAGAAAACATTCCTCGGTCAGTACGTTGGAAAGTTTTCTACCGAAAGTAACCGCCAGGATATTTCCACCGGATACCTCATTCAGATCGATGACTCGCAAGAGATACGGCTGAATACAGACCACTTTTCAAGCTTTAAGATAGTAAAAGACACTCCGAAACCCATCGGGGCAATGTACAAGTTTTACCTTGAGAAATACTTCGAACTGAAGAAATAAGATGACTCTCGGTCCCAATTCAGATATCGTAAAGATATGAATACAGCCACCACGCTTGCACTCTCCGAACTCGACGCTCTCATCTTCGACCTAAATGGCACGATGATAAATGACGGCGCCTATCACCGAGAGGCTTTCAGGAAGTTTTTTGAGAAATACGACCTCTCTGTTTCCAAGGAAGAATACGAGCAAAAAGTTCATGCCCGCCGAAGCTCAGAAATATTCCCCGCCCTGTTCAATAGAAACTTAAGCGATGAAGAAATTACTGAGTTTATTCATGAGAAAGAAAGCCTCTACCGTGAACTTTGTACCCCGCACATCAAAGAAATCGCTGGCCTCTCTACACTCATAGCCAAAGCCAAGGACCGAGGAATAAAGCTGGCAGTTGCTAGCTCCTCGCCACCTGAGAACATAGATTTTGCCCTCACCTCTCTCGGCTTAACCAATGCCTTCCAATCGGTTATTAACGGATATGAAATTGAAAAACCTAAACCGGATCCGGAAATATACCTGCGTACCCTCGAAACTCTCGGCGTAGCGCCAGAGCGGTGTCTGGTATTTGAAGACTCAAAGCCAGGCATCACAGCGGCTACTACGGCACACATAAGGGTTATCGGCGTACTCACCGAAGAGACCGACAAGGACTTGAGGGAAGCAGGGGCTGAAAGCACTATTAACGATTTTACCGAAATAATCTTTGCCTAGATGACAACGAACCCACACGAGCAATACAACTACGCCTTAAGCCCAGCGGAAAAGACGCCTCTCCCTCCCGAGTCAGACCAAGAAGAGCTGCAGAGAAAAGAGTCCGAAATTACCGCCACGGAACATGAAGAGCTGGCCGCCTTACGATCACTACTCAACCCTGAATCAGAAGCTATTTCCGAAGAAGAACTGAAAACGAAGACCTTTCGCCAAAACAGCTGGGGTAAGGGAAAAACATTTACGATCTCAAGCATTTACGAAAGCCATGGCAAGAAAATGGTATCGTTCGTGGATGAAAGCAAGATGGGCAGCATCACTTATGACATGCCTTACGTCCTCGCCATGATCAACGATCCGGAAAGCGGCTGGACCATGGAATAAAATGCTTATTGTTTATAGAACTCTTTGTGAAGCGCATAGATCAGGGCATATCGAACGCTTTCAACTATAAACAATTTTCTACTCCTCAGGACTTCTGCGACATACTGAGTAATCGCATCATCAGAAACCGCAAAGTATTCTTTGACAAAATCACCGAGATACTTTTCATCCTTTAGAACGCTATTGTGGAAATGCGGCAATAGAAAAGAGTGGGAACGAGCTTTCGAGACTTCATTTCCACTCTCATCAACGATCACCGCCCAACAGAACATTTCATACTCACCATTCTCATCTCTGTCATACCCGACTTCAATACCAATACCAAAGTCTGATTCAGACGATTTAATAGCAGCGATTGCTCTATTTTTTGCACCTGTCAGGGTTTCTTTAGAAGTTATCGGCTGCTCGGAAACATTGCTCTCAGCCTTATAAGTGAACAGCTTAGCCTCTACCCCCAATTCGGAGAGCACCTCTTTTAAGTAGCCAATTTTTTGTTCTGACTTGGTGCCAACTGCTAGCGAAATAATGCTTTTACTCATTACACACGAGTTTATCCTTCTTGACTGTACATCCTACCAAAAAGAAACCCCCGACCGCAAATGGTCAGGGGTAAAGAAATTGCCGGGTTTCATAGGGCTTTTTGCCCCAACACCCATAAGGTAAGAATTTCACAGTCCTTTTTTTCAACCAGTCTTTTCAATGCTTCTTGGGAGGCGGGAGTCATTTTTGAGACATCCTCTGCCAGGGTCCGGGTATAGCGTTCAGGAACGCCGTTTACAAGTTTCTTCAACTTCGCAATGAAACAAGCCATTGTAATCATCCTTTCCTCCAAAATCACAAAACAAAAATCCCCCTCCAGCTTTATAGCCAGAGGGGGATTTGTAACCGCTAGTAAAAAACTACGCTAAATCCCTTCCTGGCCAAAGCCGGAATGACGGAACCAAGCGTAGGTAAATACTGCGGTGTTTTGCATAAAACGATAATAGCCGTTTACAGCCGGGGTTGTCAAACCTATTTGAAGGCCCAAAGCTTACTTAGACTGTAATTCCAGAAAAAAACTATCGCCACGGCTACCAGCTTGGCTTCATTAAGGCTTACATGAGCGTTTCGGACATGAAGCATGTCGATGATGAACTCAGTGAGGAGCAGGCCAACGAAGGCAACGAAAAAGTACTTCTGATATTGAGCCCGATTCCAGCTCTGGGCAAATACGAATTTGCTGTTAATGAAGTACCCGTTGGTGGATCCTGCCACGAACCCGAGAGCGGCAGCCAGGTATTCATGCCCTCCCA
>JAJFBK010000048.1 GCA_020696955.1 Patescibacteria group bacterium
GCCTTAACGCTGTCGATTGGCAAGGCAAACCCGATTCCTACTGAACCTCCAGTATTGCTAGCAATCGCAGTGTTGATTCCGACGACCTGTCCAGCCAGATTCACCATAGGGCCACCTGAGTTTCCTGGATTGATGGCAGCGTCGGTTTGAATGAGGTCAGTGAGTTTCTCGGTCTGTCCGCCAGCTCCGGCTTCGATGGTACGATCCTTAGCAGAAACGACACCCAAGGTTACTGAGTTCTTAAACTCACCCAGGGCATTCCCGACGGCAATTACGTACTGGCCAACCT
Organism: Patescibacteria group bacterium; assembly: GCA_020696955.1. The sequence continues at coordinate 290 of JAJFBK010000048.1, forward strand.
GAAGTGCGTCAGAACTTCCAAGCTCCACGGTTGGTAGGTCCTTGGCGTCAATCTTGACGATGGCCACGTCATCATAAGGGTCAACGGCCTGAACGGTAACATCAAAGATGCGACCGTCATTAAGCACTGCCTTGTACGAAGTATTGGCCGAAGAAATAACGTGCTTATTGGTAACTATCAATCCGTCTGAGGTAAGAATGAATCCGGTTCCTCCGCCCACTTCCCGACTTGATACTCGTCCAAAGAAATCAGCGACTTGCTGGCTGGCAGAGATAGAAACAACGGCCGGAGAGACTTTTTTGGCAGCATCTATGATGGCCGAGCTTTCTTCCAATCGGGTGGTCTGCCTTACTGGAACCGCAATGCCGGTATTGTCATTTACTCCCAGTGTCTCACGAAGTCTTTCAATGGCAGGGGAGGTGTTGTTTGCCAAAAAGACAAACCCAGCCGCACCTCCTGCCATTCCAATCAATAAAGTAGCGATAGCAAAAAAGACAAAGGCGGCAAGCTTAAAATGCGGTCGTCGGCGAGTATATGCGGATTCTGGTTCCATGTGAAATAAAAGAATTAGATCTTGCTTCTAGCTATAAGTATACCATACGGCTACTTCCTGAGAGATTCCTGAGAACTAGTACCCTGCGTAGGTATCGGCAAAGTAATCAGTGATTTTCTTAGGTTCCCCAGCGTCAATCGATACGATATACAAGGCACTCTCTGCCTCTCTTTTGACAGCAAAGGTCAGATATTTTCCACTACCGGCCCATACGGGAGCCTGTGAAAGGGTGACAGATCCAAGAGAAGTAAGCTTCTTTTCATTTTTATCATCCTTGTCCACAATAAACAAATCACGCTTTCCATCCCGCTCTTCAATAAATGCCTTCAAGTTTCCTTGGGGTGAAACAGAATACCGGCGCTTGGCGATAGCCGAAACAGGCACCTCTTTTTCCGTACCGTCAGCGATGACCGTTTCAAAGCGTCTCCGCACTCCTTCAACCAGGGCAATGTAGGCCACCGACTTGTCAGAATTGGTAAAGGCTATCTCACTGATTCCCTGCTCGCGTTTGGCAATGGTTTTTCTTTCGCCGCTAGACAAGTTCAGGGTCTTGATAATGTTCAGGTAAGCCCTGGTTGTGGATGGCTGATCCCCACCTTCTACGAAGGCTGGATTTGCACGGTCCTCGAAGCCGTTTACATAGTAGGCAACGGTACTGCCATCAGATGAGAAAGTAATATCATAGGCCGGCTCGCCAATATCCATGACCGTGCCTTTGCTAACGTCATACACCTGATAGGTAGCCTTGTCCTGCTTAGGATCGGTATAGCCACTAAAATAAAAGTGCTTGCTGTCGGGCGCCCATATGACCGTAAAGGAACCTGAGACATTGTCACTTACCTTTTTAGGCTGGGTCCCGTCGCCGCTTACTACATATAGCTTTCCAAGCTCAGAACTATCGGTACCTTTGACCTTGTCTCGGGTAGACGAAAAGACAATGGTCTTGGTGTCCGGTGAAAAATAGGGGGCGAAATCCTCGCTATCACCCGATGGCTGAACGTAGAGCTTTTGATCAGACCCGTCATACTTGGAGATGTACAGGGAACGTTTACCGTCACGATTTGAAACAAATACCACTTCTCCGCTTGGGACAAGGGTGACCTTTTCAGTCAAAACATCTTTATCCAGAACGGTCACTTCTTGTTCCTTATCGAGGTAGCCTGCCTTGCTGATCTTAACCTTTACCACTGCCGGAGCCACGTTCTCAAAAGAATAGGCACCGCTAGGATCTGTTTTCACGGTCTTGGTACCCAGAGTTACTTGAGCGTCAACCAGAGCCTGACCGCTTACATAATCCTGAATGGTTCCCTTTACGGCGTAGGTTTTGGCTGGCTGCTTGGAAAGAGAGACATATGCCATCTCGTTTTCTCCCCGGTGAATGGCAAGAGACTGCTTGGCCTCTACGTACCCTTCTTTGGTAACAATGATTTCGTAAGAACCTGCTACGGCATTGATGGTTACCTTGCCAGCCCCATCGGTGGTATATGACTTTTCACCTAATGTAACGCTCGCCCCTTCAATAACAAAGGTATCCCCTTCTTTCACCTTGATAGAAACAGTACCTTCGTTATACCTGTCTAAGAGCGGCTGATGCAGCTTAAACTGCCATATCACAGCGGCAGCAATGCCCAAAACTGCGAGGATACCTAAAATCCAATACCATTTTTTGCGTGGATTTCCCGGCTTTTTGTGATCGCCATAAAATGACGATACCGGCTTGATAATCTCAACGATCCCCTCTCTCATGTTGATTTTTTACTAATGAACCCCTTACTGAGTAAGGGCGGCACGGACTGCCTCTTGCACCTTCTGAGGCTGGGCTTTTCCAGCAGTCTTCTTCATGACTTGGCCGACAATAAATCCGAGAATTTTTTCTTTCCCGTCTTTGAAATCTTGAACCGCCTGAGGCTGTTCGGCAAAAACCTCTGCTATGGCTAATTGTACCACAGAGTCATCATGCTTCTGGAGAATGCCAAGCTTATCGGCAAGATCTTTGGGGGAGAGAGCTGGATTTTCGGAAAGAGTCACCGCCATCTCCTCGCTCCGCTCTTTAAATGTTGAGAAGCTTATCTCTCCTGCCGTAACGAGCTCAAGCAGTTCAGCAAAATGCTCCTGCGAGAGGCGACCGGTAGCCGGAATATTAATAAGCCAATTGGAAACCTGCTTGGCCGGCAGTTCTTTCGCCAGCAACCCTTCAAACCTGTCTAATTTCTCAGGATCCTGCAAAAAGAGATCGATGTCAGCCGCCAACAAGCCCAGCTTCAAATACCTGAGACGACGAGCATTTGGAAGCTCGGGAAGCGTCTTTGCCAGCATGTCTGGATTGAGCCCAGGTACATCATAGACAGCCATTGGCGGTATGTCAGGTTCAGGAAAATATCGATAGTCCTTGGCAGCTTCTTTGGCACGGTTAATTTGGACACTGTTAGTATCTTCGTCCCATCCGGCAGTAATCTTGTTCTTTCGGGTACGAACCGGGCCGTTTGCCATCCACTCGCCGTAGAGACGCTGCCCCTCAACCACTAGGCATCGCTCCACTGCTCGGGTAGAGTTTACGTTTTTGACTTCAGTAATAGGAGTGAACATCGTCTCGCCTTCATGCTCAAAAGTAATGCTCACATTGACGTCACAGCGCATATGTCCTTTTTCCATGTCAGCCTCGGAAACACCCAGGGATCGGATCAACAGGCGGAGCTCCTGCATGAATGAGCGCGCCTGTTCAGGCGAACGCAGCACTGGCTTGGTTACCATTTCAATAAGAGGAACTCCGGCTCGATTGAGGTCAACTTTCGAATAACCGCTCTTTCCAGTGTGCTGTAACTTTCCGGCGTCTTCTTCTAAATGAACCCGTTCAAATTCGATAGTGGAAGAGACTGACCCATCCTCTGCCAACAGGTCAAGAGAGCCGCCCACGCAAAAAGGCATGTCATATTGAGAGATCTGGTAACCCTTCGGGAGATCGGGGTAAAAATAATGTTTGCGGTCAAACTTAGAAAGGCGACTAATTTCACTACCCAAAGCCTTACCAACGATAATGGTCTTGCGAATGGCCTCCTTGTTGGGAACCGGTAACGTACCTGGAAGGGCCAAGCAGATCGGACAAGTGTTTTGGTTTGGCTCTACGCCAAAAGGCTGGTTCTTGCACCGGCAGAACATCTTGGTCTCAGTTGAAAGCTCGCAGTGTACTTCAAGGCCGATGATATACGAAAAAGGGAGGGTAGACATGACTTAGGATAAAACGCCTAACTGATAGAGAGCCTGACGGAAGGTATTTACAGCTTGTTGGGCTTCAGAGCTGCTCACGGTAACACCGACCTCATGGGCCAAGGCATTCCGAAGCTTGTGAGCATTCCAAATATCTTGGTACAACTCACGTGAAAAACGATTTTCAGAAGCCTTCAAGCGATCTCCCATAGTCTGGCCGGGCACACCGATAAGCTTCAGGGCATTGTCCAAAATTTTATCACCTTCACTGACGGCCAGTGAGCGACTGTTTTCTTGGAGAGCATGGAATTCGACTTGCTGCCAGTGTTCTTGCAGGGCCAGAAGCTGCTGACGGTTGCCAGCTGTTTTCTCTTTTCCAGATCCGCTTGAGGCCTGCCGGAAGAGCCAAACAATACCATCCCAGAGAGCTTTCAGGATATTTTCAAATACCGCCTGCTCAGGAGCCGGGGACTGGTTTCGCCTCTTCTTATTGTAAGAATTGTTGTTTGCCATATGCATCCACTCTAGCAGGTTCAGATAAGAGAATAAAGAAAAAGCCCACCCCGAAGGGTAGGCTTGCAAACAAAAAACTGCACTTACAAATCTTCTTGGGATCTTGCCATTTCAAGATCCGCTTCACCTTGAATTCCTGCCAAACACTTGTGCTGTAAGATATCAGCGAATTCGAAGAATGAAAGAGTGACCTCCTTCTTGCCAACAAGACAGGCCGGGTGCTCGCCATGCAAGGCGAGGACAATCTGAACGAAGCTTTCCAGTCGTTCAATCGCCTAATGGCTTCATCTCCCGTCGTCCCAAGCCACCCCTCTTCCCCAAGAAAAGCAACAGCCTTGTCGCCCGTTTGGCACCAGGTAGTGTAGTAACACCGGTATTCAGAGGACAGCTCGGGATATTCAGAGATTGCCTCTTTCCACACGTCGCTTGGAACCTCGCATCCAGTCAGCCGATAGGTAACTACTACATTTAAGAGCGTTGCCGCTAACAGTGAAAGATCGAAGTCTTGGGGGGATTCCCCAGCTTCCTCCAGATCCCAGCCACCAAGCAGTTTTCGGACCGCTGACGCCTGACCGAACAGCCTGGTCCACGCATATTCACCAGTCATAATTTCTCACCTCATGCGACAGAGCATATCAAAAAAAGGTTTTTTGGCAAGAATCAAAAAATGCCCCTCCTTTCAGAGGGGCATTTTCAAGCAACCTTACTGTACGATTTCAAATCCAGTAACGGTGATTTTCTCGCTGGGAGTCTCGGTATTTGGAACTTGAGTGGCACCGATAGCCTGAACAACTTTCTGGGAAGCTTCGTCTTCTACCTTTCCAAAGTTGGTATAGCCACCGTCAAGACTTGGGTAAGCCTTCTCAGTC
>JAJFBK010000049.1 GCA_020696955.1 Patescibacteria group bacterium
CGTCCTCTTTTACCTGGGGAAGGATAACTGGAGGAACTGGGCTCATAAGAGACTACTTATAAAGATAAAGGCTCAGCAAGGTCAGGATCGCTCCGATGGCAACTAGCTCAACCACGAATGAGGCAACCAGCTTCTTGCGAAGAGTAAGTGGAATGGTAGCTTCCTTTTTGGTAACTTCCAATTCTTCAACCTGAGGAGAAACACGAAGGGTGCGAACCAAGACGGCGGCTATGAGGGCAATGAAAACCAAGACCATCACGAAGGGAATGCCAACCCAGCCCTTTTTATCGAAGTAAATATAACCTCCGATAGCGGTAAACCAGAGGGCAACCCAGTTGGCGATCTTGTCGAATTTCTGAAGCTTCACCAACAAGTAACCAGCAGCTTTTGACCTGTTAGCCATGAAGGAAAGACCGTGATAAATGACAAATAGGCCGAGGATCAATGAGAGGCCAAGAAGGAAGAGTACCAATGGAACCAAGGCGGAAGTGAATGAGAAAGGTGAAATGCCTGAATAGGTGTCGGTCTGCAGCTTGAACCAGGTCCCAAAACTAGTGAAGACATCTTTGAGCTCCCAAGCCTTTCCATCTCCAAATGCCAAGGCGTAGCTTCCTGGCTGGGCATAGGGATCAAGAACTATAAGGTAATAGGTCTTGTCTTTTTGGAAGGCAAATTTCTGTTCACTTCCAACCTTGAAGCTCTGGCCGAGAAAGGTCTCTCGGTGATCTTTTGGAGTTTCCAAGGCCTTTACAAGAACCGGGTGATATTCAGGGGCTGGGAGAGGAATGTTCAGCTCTTCAGGAGCAGTGGCATCAGTCGGGTCCATAAGAATCAAAGCCGGCTGGCTGGCGGCGCCACGAGTCATGAGCCGAACCGTCTGCTCCCCGTCCTTATCGGCTGTAACCTTATAAATGTCTACGGTCGACTCAGTAGAGAGCCTTCCGTATACTGCATGGCTTTCAAAAAGGTTAGATACTTCCTGAACACTTGAGCTCGAATAAGGGTCTTCTTGGGAAATGAGAGTTCCGTTGTCGAGCTGAGGCTTCCCTGCTTGGGCAACGCTGGCAATACAAAACACTCCGACTCCCAGTAACACGGTTATAAAACGATGGTTCTGTTTGCGCATATCTTCCTTCCCAAGCTGATTAAGTAGACGTAAGTAATTACAGCCATACTAATCAAAATAGCTCAGCAAGTCCAGTGGTGCAGCTTACAAAAAAACACAGCCTAAACCTGATAATTCATTACAAAATAATGTTTAAGTTATTAAACATTAGGAATAATGAGCTACAGTAAGCATTTTTTAAAGTAATCAGGTTTGGAAAGGGATAAAAAAATTGCATACCCTACCCTTACCCTTTATAGTAAGTTTGTTAAGTATCTTACAGAAAGGAATGCCAATTAACGTGCTCATGTTCGGCTGGGAACTCCCACCGCACAACTCGGGGGGCTTGGGTACTGCCTGTCTTGGTCTCACCGAAGGCCTTGTACCGCTTGGCGTAGACGTCGATTTTGTCATTCCCGAAGCCTTCGGCTCTTTTCCGTACGATCACATGAATATCGTCAGCGCCGCTGACTACCCTCTCTCACCTGCCATCCGCAAAAAGTTGGCCCTTACCGAAAAGGAAGAGTCTCGCATCTCCAGCACCCTTCCTTACAACAGCCACATGGACGTCGATGTCTGGGGTAATTATGCCGCTCGTGTTTCCCATGAGGATCACAGCGTCCCGGTAGCCCCTCACAAACAAGCCCGATGGTACGCTCACCAAGCCGCAACCATTGCTTCCAAGCAAAATTTTGACTTGGTGCATTGCCATGAGTGGATGACCTACTATTGCGGAATTGCCGCTAAGCAGGTTGCCCAGAAGCGCGGCGAAGACATTCCTTTCATTGCCCATGTCCACGCAACCGAAATTGATCGTGGTGGTGCAGGCGGAAACCCTGCCATCCTTTCCATCGAGGAGGCCGGCTTCAAGGCCGCAGACCGAATCGTTGCCGTCAGTCACTACACCAAGAACATCATCCAAAAGCATTACGACGTCCCCAAGAACAAGATCTCTGTCGTTCACAACGGGATCACAACAACTGAAGAGCCGACCAAGTTTGACCTTCACGAACTCAAGAAGCATTACAAGCTTGTCCTCTTCATGGGACGCATGACCATGCAAAAAGGTCCCGAGCAGTTCCTTAAGTTGGCCAAGGCAGTTACCGACAAGGATCCAATGGTAAAGTTTCTTATGGTTGGCAGCGGAGATATGGAAAGACGCTCCATCGAGATGTCCGCCCACATGGGCCTAACCGGAAAAGTACTCTTTAGCCCCTTCCTTCGTGGAACCGACGTTGACCGGGCTTACCAAATGGCCGACCTCTTCATAATGCCCTCCGTCTCTGAGCCTTTCGGCCTCGTTGCCTTAGAAGCAATCCATAACGGAACTCCCGCCATCGTTTCCAAGCAGTCTGGCGTGGCTGAAGTTTCAGACAGCATGGTTAAGCTCGACTTCTGGGATACTGACGCCATGCAAAAGGCAGTCCTCCACCTTCTCCACAATCCTGACCATGCGAACCAGTTGGCCGCACAAGGAAAGAGCGATCTGAAGAAACTTTCTTGGACCCATTCGGCCCAACAGCTTCAAGACGTGTACTCCGACTTGTTATCCACCCTCACCACCCCTTCTCTCGGAACCCTCCATGCCTAGCGTCTGCTTTTACTTTCAAGTCCACCAGCCTTACCGGATGCGCAACTATCACATGTTTGATATTGGGCAGGATCCTGAATACTTCGACAAGGTAAAAAACCGGGACATCTGCAGAAAAGTGGCTGAAAAGTGCTACCTCCCTGCCAACGAAATGATGCTGGAGCTTATCAACAAGTATCCTAAAGATTTCAAGATCAGCTACAGCATCTCCGGAGTGGCGCTTGAGCAGTTCGCTGAATACTGCCCAGAAGTCATCGACAGCTTCCAGGCTTTGGTAAAAACTGGAAATGTCGAGCTCATTTCTGAAACTTATTACCACTCCCTTTCGGCTGTCTTTAATGGTGACGAGTTCAGACAACAGGTAACAAAGCATCGAGACCTCATCAAACAGCTTTTTGGGGTAACCCCTACCATATTTCGCAATACCGAGCTCATTTATTCCAATGGTATTGCCGATATGGTTGAGGATATGGGCTACAAGGCCATTCTCACCGAAGGAGTTGATCGTATCCTGGGCCACCAAAGTCCTAATTTCGTCTATGAGCCAGCCAATGGTCGAGGCATGAAGCTTCTGCTCAAGAACTATAAGCTCTCCGACGATATTGCTTTTCGTTTTTCGCAACAGTCTTGGGCAGACTGGCCACTCACTACCGAAAAGTTTGCCAACTGGGTACACAGCATCGATGGCTGTGGCGATACCGTCAATTTGTTTATGGACTATGAAACCATTGGCGAGCACCAATGGGAAGACACCGGGATTTTCGAGTTCTTCCGCTCACTTCCAGAAGCCATCATGAACCATCCTCAGTTCGGATTCGCCACTCCTTCTGAAGTAATTGCCAAATACCCTTCAGTCAGTAAAATATCCATCCCCGAGGCAATCTCCTGGGCAGACATGGAACGTGACCTTGGAGCGTGGCTGGGCAACCCCATGCAAGACACCTCAATCGCCTGGCTTTACTCACTTGAGAAACAGGTAATCGAATCTGGAGACCCCAAGCTTCTTCATATCTGGCGTAAGTTACAGACTTCCGACCACTTCTACTACATGTGCACCAAGTTTTGGAGTGACGGCGACGTACACAAATACTTCTCTGCCTATGACGCTCCCCATGATTCCTATACAATTATGAACAATATTCTGACCGACCTCGAGATCAGGTTGAAAAAGTATTCCTCAAAAGAAAAGGAAGCGGTCAAAACGGTGACTGCCGCTCCTAAGAAAACAGTGAAGAAAAAGGCTTCTAAAGCCAAGTAAGTCATTGACAAATTGCCGATAATGTGCTAAGATCACCCATCAGTCTAAATCTAATACCAGACTGGTGCCGGACCTTGAAGAGGAGTGACCAAAAATGAAAAGCCAAATTCCAAGCAGCAAAATCGTTTCGGGCGTAGTTATCTACGCCGACGGTCAGCCCATCACCTTTGATCCGTCAAACGAAGACCGATTAGTCGGAAGCGCTAAGTCAATCGAGTGCGCCAAAATGACGCTCACGATCGGCGACGACGTAATCCCTTATCGGCTTACGCCAGTAAACGGTTCTGTTAAGGCGGTGGCGGCTTCAACCGAAGCTGTCCCCGATGGCAAAACCTGCTGCAAGGTTAAAATGACTACACCCCTATTCTTTGAGAATCCCGGATCCATGTACTGTCAGGCTATCCGCCTGGCACTACCCGCTCCAAAGGAAGGTACCGTAGAAATCTGGAGTGCCTACCTCGTTATCCAACGAGGACAGCTATACCAGCGCTTTCAGTACCTGGGCACCAGGAAGGCGTACGTGGATATTGATGGGAACATCAAACTGCCCACAGAGCCCGTCCTCGAGCCACTGCTCGAAAAGGTATTTTCTACCGAGGAGACCAACAGACTCCCAACCTTCGATCCAGCAGAATGGCCCGAAGAGCAAGTATTCCTTGCCGCAGCCTAACCCCGAAGCCTAAGACCACCCGGTCTTAGGCTTTTTGTTTTGCTTGCATTTTCCCTTACTGCATAGTACAATAAGAACATAAAATGTTTATGTCGTCCAACAAAACTTATTTACCAGAGTAAAGGAGGAGTATGTCACTATTAACCAACGTCGAAGACCGACGCCACTTCCCGGTTCCAAAAGGAAAGGAGTTCATCCTTTCAAACGAGAACCTTCCAGTAGAAGAGCGCACCTTGCGCACTCTTGATGACCTCAGCGAAGCCATCAACCTGATTGATCCAGAAACTTTCCACGTTCATGTAAACGAGAGCAAAAACGATTTTGCCAACTGGGTTGAGTACGTATTCGGAGAAGTTGACCTCGCTGCTCAGCTCCGAAAGTTCCCCACTCCGCTCCGTATGATGGTCAGTATCGAGAAGTTCCTGCGTTAATCAATTTTTCATGCCCACCACAACCTCTCATCTCTTTGAGGTTTCTTGGGAAGTCTGCAATAAGGTCGGAGGCATTTACACGGTAATTACCTCCAAGCTTTCTCATGCTACTGCCCAGTTTTCTGGCCACTACACTTCAGTAGGCCCTTATCTTCCTTATGCCTTGGGAGAATTTTCAGAGCAGCCAATGCCTGAAGAGTTCAAGGCTGCCGCAGAAAAGGTGGCCAAAGAAGGTATTATCATCCACTACGGAACCTGGCTGGTTGAAGGCGAGCCCCCTGTCATCCTCGTAGATTG
>JAJFBK010000050.1 GCA_020696955.1 Patescibacteria group bacterium
CAGGAGCTAATTTTGATATATTTCTGCAGAATCGATGAAAATATGAGGCTGGTTGTCTTTTAGGCATAATCAATATTATCCGTCGGTTCACCTTTCACGGAAGGCGATGAGGCAAATAATGTGTTATCGAATGATAACGATCAGAATGCCCATCGCCCTCCACTCGCTAGGCGGCCAAGAGAGACAAACATAAAGTTCTTGATAAGAGAAGGTTTCCCATGTCCCTGGCCGCCGACCATTTTGGCGAAAGATAACATACGCAATACTTACTGGCAACTGCGATACTATCCCGCCATCCAAATAGCCTATTCTAATCTGGAATAGGCTATTTTCATACCCTATCATACAAATATAATCAATGTTCGGTTTTTAGTTTCCACCTCTTTTCCACATGTGTATAAGTATCTAACAACTATGAAGAAATGGATCCAGCCCTTCCGACATCGGGCTAGAGACTATTGTTTCCGTTTCTTCCTAGTTACAGACGCCGCCAGGATATGGGTACTAAAAAAGCCCTCTTTCGAGGGCTTTTTGTTTAGCCAGAGAAGAACTAGCGGTCTTTCTTCAAAGGAAGGTTGAACAGGTTTGGCTGGTTGAACTTGTAGTCCTCTACTCGGCGAGCGATCTTTACCATGGTCTTCAAGGCATTGACCGGGTCGATACCGGCAGCGGTCTCTTCAGACAACATGATGGCGTCAGATCCAGCGAACACTGCATTGGCCACGTCAGACACTTCAGCGCGAGTTGGACGAAGGGCGTTGGTCATGGACATCAGCATCTGAGTAGCGGTAACAACCGGGGTTCCGGACTCTTTGCAGAGATTGGTAATCATGCGTTGTAGGATTGGCAATTCTTCCATTGGCATTTCGATACCAAGGTCACCACGGGCAATCATTACGGCATCAGAAGCATCGATGATCTCAGCAATGTTCTTGATGGCGATACGACGCTCAATCTTGGTCATGATCTTGATAGGACGGTCACCAATGATCTCACGGATCTCATCAACTTCCTTGCGGCTTCCAATAAAGGAAAGGGCGATCCAATCAACTCCGGCTTCCATAAGGAATTCGAGGTCACGACGGTCTTTTTCAGTAATGGCAGGTGAGCTGAGGTCGGTATCAGGAACGTTCACGCTCTTTCGAGGCTTCAACTTGCCGCCATTGATCATGGTGGCAACGATACGAGAACCGTTCACTTCATTGATCTGGCCTTCCAAGGCGCCATCCATAAAGGTAATAGGCTCTCCGGCTTTCACATCCAAGTGAAGAGTTTCGTCATTGATGAAAATCTCACCTTCTTGTGGATCGGTGCAGGCAGCAGTATAGAAGGTATAAGGAACACCAGGAAGGATGTCCATTCCCTCTTCAGGAATGTCGCTCCCGACACGGATGTTAGGACCTTGCAGGTCAGCTTGCATTTCAACCTTGGTACCATGCTTTTCATTCAAAGAATCAAGCAGGGCTTTTCGTTGGCGATACTCATCGTACTGAGCGTGGGCAAAGTTGTTTCGAATAATATTTGCTCCGGCTTTTACCAATCCTTCGAGCACTTCGGGATTGCTACTAGCGGGACCAATAGTACAAATATACTTTGTCCAGGTAGGAGTAAGACCTTCCTGTTCTGTAGGCATACGTTTACTTTAGCTTACTTAATAAAATATAATGAGAATACTAATTCTCACACCGATAGATGATATCATTTTCAGATCTCTTTGTCCAAAAAGCTTGGGCGGCGAGCCAGCTCATAGAACCCGTAGCATCAGGAGGCAAAAGCTCAGGACAAACCCTTGCCGCCCTTTACGGTACGATTTTTGAAATTCTGACCGTAGTAGCTGGGGCGATTGCCGTCCTCTACTTGGTGTGGGCGGGCATGCAGTATATCAGTGCCGGTGGCAGTCCAGAGAAAGCCAAGACAGCCCGAGGCGCCATTATTAGCGGCATCATCGGCGTGGTAATTATCATCGCCGCCTACACCCTCGTAAGAATTGGAACCAGCATCGGCAACCAATTGAATAACAGCACCCAGCTTGCCACTCCCACCAATACTGAAGACGATGATGCGATTGCTCCCGGAGGAACCGTCACTCTTGCTCCCGGAGGAACCTTTACGGCCACCAAGGCCCAAAACATTATTGCCCCAGGTGCTGGCACCGTCAAACGGGCAAATGGCAGCACCGAAACAATAACGGCTGGCCAAAAGGTAACCTTGCAGCCAGGAGATTCACTCACCCTTACCAACGGAGGCTCATTTGCGACCCCTGAAGGAGGAACTGTCAGCAATCCAGAAGAGAAGAAGGATGGGTATGCCACCATTTCCTACAAGGTATACAACCTTGATAACGGATACGAAGTTACCGCTCCAGTACTCCTCAAAATAAACGGTGGGGCAACTGCCAGTAAGTCAGGTGAAACTTTTACGCTCGACACCAGCAAACCAACCATTCAAATTACCGCCATCCCCCAAGAGAATGGCTACTATTTTCCTTGTACAGCATCGGCCGCCCATGTTCCGGGTAAAAACGTCCTCAAGGTTCGTATTTCTTCAGCCAGCGTCAGGGTCTGCTCTGCCTCTTTTGAGACTGCCACTCCAATATCACCCATTCCAGAGCCTGAAGAAACTGGAGCTTACTTTACCTTTCAGGCCTTTAATCTGGGAGGCAGGCCGATTGACGATCCGATTGACCTCATGATTAACGGATATTTGCTCGCCAATCGCTCCGGAGACAGCTTTTATTTGAATAATCCCGAACTCCCGAGTGTCATCGTGGCAACGCCAAAATCAGGACTATACAGACCATGCTCGGCCACTGCCACTCCTAGCACCCAGAAAAAGGTATTGAAAATTCGTTTTGCCCTCACTGAGAACCAGCAGTGCGCTGCAACCTATGAGGGAGCAACATCAGCCCCTAGCGTAACGCTTACCGTCTCAGCCTTCGACACCACCACTTCAGAGCCTCTCAAAGACTTCAGGTTCGCCATAAAGGAAAAGGGAAGTACTAACTACCGGGGAATCGGAATGTCGAATATCACCATAGATCCCCGTGGCACCTATGACTTCCAAATTGAGAAAGACGGATACTTCTCCTGTGAAGAGCGGTACGATTTCCAGTACAGCGGCCCGTTCACCGTATGGCTTACTCCTTCCGACAAAGCCCCTCCTCTCAACGCTGATGGCGGCTTAAACGATACGCTACGCTGCCATTACAGTCCTGACATCAGACTTTAGGAAACGATACTAAAAAAGCCCTGCCAGAAATGACAGGGCTTTTCTTTCGCTTCGCTTAGTACTGCTCGTCTTGCTGAGCTGGACGCTGGTCACGTGGGATGTAAGGACGAGCCTCGTTAACGAAGATCGGACGCTTCATCACTTCGCCGCGTACTTCGTACTCGACTTCAGTGCTGTTAACCTTCTCGATAGCCTGCTCCATAGCTTCTTTGGTAGTGAAACCAACAAAGCCGATACCACGTGAACGTGGAGGACGGGAAGGATCGTTAGGATTTTTTTCTTTAAGAATAATTACTTCAGTAATCTGATCTTCTTCAAAGCCACCGATTTCCATGAATACCTGCTTCAAGGTTGCTTCTGAGATAGAATAAGGCAAGTTGCCTACGAATACTTTAAACTGTTGTTCCATATACTATGATTTGCTTTTTAATCAAACGTTCTTAGCATTGTCCCCTTTCATTCCGGGCAATGCGCCTATGGTTCTCGGTACACCTCCATCTAAACTTACATATAATATGCACTCCAGACGTCTCAACTATAGCAGAAAAAGTACAAAACAAAAGTGACTCGCACCCTGGTATTTTGAGGCTCATCCTGGTTATATAGGAACATGACTATTCGATACCGCCTGGCTGTCGTGGCCGGAAAAACAACCTCGAGTTTCCTCAGGTTAGCCGGCTCTGGGGGTGGTGCTTTGCCAGGCCTTATTGCAGGACGTATCTGCCCTGATTATCTCGCTCATGCAAGCAGCCAGCTGGCTCAGGGAACCATCCTGGTAACCGGTACTAATGGAAAGACCACAACCGCCCGCATGCTCTATGACATGATCGGCGGTTCTAAGTTGATTTCCAATCGCTCCGGCTCCAACATGACCCGGGGACATATCGCCGCCTTCCTTCAATCAAGCTCATGGTCAGGCAAACCTCACTGCCAGATGGCCCTCCTTGAAGTGGACGAGGCCGTGCTACCTGAAACGGTAAGACTTACCAAGCCCCGCCACCTTCTTCTGCATAACCTTTTCAGGGATCAGCTGGACAGGTACGGTGAAGTGGACTCTATCGCTCGAAAATGGTTGGCTGCCTTCAAAAAAAGCCTGCCCAAAGATTGTACGCTCTACATAAATGCAGATGATCCCAACCTTGCTTACTTGGCCGTAAAGTTAAATCACCAAAACCTTGTAACGTATGGCCTCAACGATCCTAAGGTAGGTACAGAAACACCTACATCGTCCATCGATGCTCACATCTCTCCTGCTTCTAGCGCCCCTCTTTCCTATACTTCTTACTATGTTTCCCACTTGGGTGATTACACTGATAATCAGGGATTTTCCAGGCCATCACTTACCTATTCGGCTACCAATATCCAGCTTTCAGAGAATGGCCAGTCCAGCTCTTTTTCAATTGCAGGAAATGGCCAGCCCCTCCCACTCACTCTTCCTTTGCCCGGGCTTTACAATGTATACAACGCCCTCGCAGCATCAGCAATTGCTCTCAAGTTGACTGTCGATGCATCTTCCATTTCCTCCTCTCTCCAGAATTTTCAAGGAGCTTTCGGACGATTCGAACGCATAGTGTTTGATGACAAGGAACTCATCTGCTGTCTTATCAAGAATCCCGCCGGAGCCACTGAAGTTTTGCGAGCCATCGCCATCGATAACCGGGATTTTTCCCTTCTGCTCTGCCTCAATGATAACTTTGCCGACGGAGTAGACGTATCCTGGTACTGGGATACGCCTTATGAGATCATCGCTAAGAAGCCAAAGCAAATAATCGTTACCGGCACTCGGAAAGAAGACGGGATCTTGCGCCTGAAATACGCAGGTAGGGATTCAGGTCTGAGCCGAGCAAGCACCTTTGAAGAAGCTTTGGAGACCCTTACCCAAACACCACCTTCTCTCACCTATATCCTTGCCACTTATACTGCCACCCTGGAAATTCAGGCAGTCCTCAAAAAGAAGAATCTTAAACGCGCATACTGGAAAGAATAATATGCACCTAACGATTGCCCATCTCTACCCCCTCAGCATGAGCACCTACGGAGACGCAGGAAACATTTCCTG
>JAJFBK010000051.1 GCA_020696955.1 Patescibacteria group bacterium
CCAAGGAAAACTTCATTATGCACAATATTCACAAGCCCCGAGAAGTCACTTCGGTAATCCTTAACCTCAAGGATCACATTGGCGCAGATGCGAGCAGCCCGAAACGAAGTCCCCAGGACGGAGTCATCGCTGTTATTAATAACAAAACCATCAAGGACTTTGGTGAACTGGAACGTATAGGGGCGATGGCACCTGGCCAGTCTACCCTCAACAAGATTCAATGAACATCTCCGATTTTGACTTCGAGCTCCCTTCAACGCTTATAGCCCAAAACCCAGCCGAGCCTCGAGACAGCGCCAAATTATTGGTCTACGATCGGCTTAGCGATTCCATAGAACACAGCACCGTCGGGAATATCAATGCTTTTCTCCCAGACCAGACGGTACTCGTTGCCAACAATAGCCGGGTACGAAAAAGCCGTCTTTTTGCGGTTTGCGCCGATCGAGATATCGAGGTGCTCATTCTGGAGCAAATCGAGAATGCCAGCTACCGCTGCCTTATTCGAGGCCGAGGACTGGTTGCCGGAGACATAATGCACTTCATTCGCTCGAAGGAGGACTTCTCCCCCATCCCTCTCCATGGCCGCATCGAAAAAAAGGAACCCCACGAAAGCATGACCACCTTCGTCATTTCTTTTTGGAGCGAAACCGGCAAATCTTTGGAAGAACTGTTTCTCGAATATGGAAATATTCCTTTGCCGCCTTACATTACCGAATCAAATGCGGCCTCAGAACGCTACCAAACGGTATTTTCAGATCAAGTAGGATCGGCGGCGGCCCCTACTGCAGGGCTCCATTTTACTCCCGAACTTATTGAGTCCTTGAAAAACGCCGGGCATCCTTGGCATGAAGTAACCCTTCACGTAGGTATGGGGACGTTTTTACCGTTAAGAAATGACAAAATAACAGAGAACAAGCTTCACTTTGAAAAGACATTCGTCAGTGAGGAAGTTGCGGATTCCCTTCACGAGGCACGGGCTGCCGGAAAGCGAATCATGGCGGTCGGAACTACTTCCACCCGGACTCTTGAGTCTCACAGTGGCAGCGAAGAAATCAAAAGCGGATACCTGGATACCAACCTTTTTATCTACCCCGGCTACACGTTCAAGACAGTCAATACGCTGATGACCAACTTCCACCTCCCTCACTCATCCCTACTCGTACTTGTGGCGGCCTTCTTGGGCAACCATCCCGAGCAAAAAGAAGTCTGCATGGAGCAAGAAGAAATGATCCGTAGGCTGCAAACCATTTACAGGATAGCGATTGAACATAACTATCGTTTTTATTCGTTTGGAGACGCCATGCTTATCCTTTAAAGAATTGAAAGAGCCACCGCCTTCCCGTATAGTATAAAAGTATGAACGCTAACCGACCTCATGATTAACCCTACTCCAGTAGAGTCAAGAAATACCCCGTATAGCTCTGGCCAAGTCCGATCTACCACTCTGCCACGAAGTATTTCCGTAAAACCTGCAAAAAAACGAATGCTCTTTACCTGGAAGCGACTCTTCGCCTCTTCGTTTATCCTCCTTATCGTTGCCAGCGGCACCTTTGTTTATGCCAAGTTCAGCAGCGCCCTCAGTGCCGTTATCGTTGACCATGAAGGCGACAGTTCTTCCATTCTTAGTTATGACCCTGCCGATGGAACCCCCAACCCTTCCTTGTTCAAAAAAGCCGGAGACGGCCGGTTCAATATAGTTATTGTTGGTGTTGGTGGTGAAAACCATCCAGGAGGCAAACTTACTGACTCTATCCAGGTGATGTCAGTCGACACCATCAACAAGAAGGTGGCCATGACCTCGATCCCTCGCGACTTGTATGTGGATGTGCCGGGCCAAGGAAAAACCAAGATCAACGCCGCCTATCAGCTTGGTGAGCAGAAGAAAACCGGGGATGGCCCTCTTGCTGTAAAGCAGGCAATTGGCTCAGTGCTAGGAATCACGGTTTCCAACTTCGTGCTTATCGACTTCTCAGGAGCCAAGCAACTAGTAGATGCCGTCGGTGGAATTGACGTTGACGTTCCTAAGGCCATTTACGACCCTTACTTCCCTGACGACAGGACCGTAGGATACAGCCCATTTTCAATTAAGGCCGGCATGCAGCATATGAACGGTGAGACCGCCCTCAAATATGCCCGCTCCCGTGAAACCACCAGCGACTTTGACCGTTCAGCCCGTCAGCAGATCATCATCCAAGCCCTCAAAAAGAAGGCAACTTCAGCCGGAACCCTTTCCAATCCTACGAAGGTCATGAATATGGTCAATGCTCTTGGCAGCCACATCAAAACCGACATGCAGACAGGAGACATCAAGCAGTTTATCTCCATTTATCAGGATGTGCCGTCTGACAAGAGTGAGAACTTCGTGCTTGATACCAGTGAAAAGCTAGGTCTTCTTACTTCAAGCAGCAATACTGCCGCTGGCTATATTGCCTATCCGGTTCTCGGCCAAGGAAAATATGAGGACATCGCTGCCTGGTTCCAAAAGAACAATCCAGATCCATTGCTTATCAAAGAACAGCCAACCGTCACAGTAGTAGCCGGAGCAAACACCACCGCCAAACAAGTCCAGACCATGGTAGATAGGCTTAACGATTACGGATATAAGGCCACCGTCGGAAGCGGAACCCAAAGCGGAACCTCCACGGTCATTTACGATACCACCAAGAACAAGAAGCCAGTTTCCAGAAACTACCTAGGTAGCCAATTCTCTACCACTGTCAAAGACGGATCCAAGCTGGGATCAGGGTCTCATTTCGAAATCATTTACGTGGCCAAAAAGTAGCACAGCTCCTTGCCTGCTAGCCAAAACAGGGTAACCCT
Organism: Patescibacteria group bacterium; assembly: GCA_020696955.1. The sequence goes on from JAJFBK010000051.1 coordinate 2,821, forward strand.
GCTATAATCGTTCTACTTTTCAGTTCAGAACATTTCTCTCAATGAACCTCAAAGCCAGTTTCGTTACCGGAGCAAAAATTGCCGCAATTCTCAGCGCTCTCTACTATGCCAACGTAGCGGCTACCGCTACTGCTATCTATAAATACGAAGTCAGCAGTCCGTGGACCCGTTTTAGTGAACAGATTTTTCCTTATCCTGCCGCCATCGTAAATAGTGAGATCATCCCCCTTGCCCGCTTCCGACAAGAAGTAGCAGCCAGACAGAGCTTGGCCGCTAAAAATAATATTGAGGCGCCGAAGCGAGAGGTAGAGAAAAGCGTAATCAATCGCTTGGTAACCCGAGTACTCTACGCCGAGACCCTGCGTGAGCACAATTACCGTATCACCGAATCTGACGTAGACAAGTCTTTAGATACCGTATACCAGCAGATTGGTGGCAAAGAAAATTTGGCAGCCTTCCTGAAAGAGGAGTACGGCGACCAGATCGAGCTCAGCGACTTCCGGGTACTTACTCGTGAATTTCTTACCCAGTCAGCCATCGAAAAAGAGCTTTTAGTTCACGCAGTCGTACGCCACATCCTCATAGCCGTACCCGAAGGAGCCAACGAAACTCAGGTTGGCAACGCTCTTAAAAAAGCCAACGAAGTAAAGGGCAAAATTACTGACATTAACGCTTTTGGAGAAATGGCCAAGCAGTATTCTGAGGATCTGGCATCCAGAGATAAGGGCGGAGATCTCGGCACAACTACCCGAGGAGAAATCAGCACTTCTTTTTCACCTGATTTCGAAAATGCCCTTTTCACCCTTCCGGTGGGACAGGTCTCCGAACCGGTACGAAGCCGCCACGGATGGCACTTGATCGTAGTAGACAAGCGGGAGGGAGCTATCGACAAGAGCCTGGATGCATTGACCGCAGAGCTCAGAACCCAGGCCACCGTTCGCCTCTTTGTTGGCCGCTAACTGAACTAGACGAAGAAGAAAATTTCCGGTATTGTAATTTAGTAAACATACGGGGCCGTAGCTCAGTTGGTTAGAGCGCCTGCCTGTCACGCAGGAGGTCGCGGGTTCGAGTCCCGTCGGCCCCGCCATTTTGAAAAAATGAGAGATATTAAGCTCTAGTAGCTTATAAAGACAGGTTCGAACCTACACAATGCCAGTGGAGCAATCTCCAGGTAAGTTTGTAGATTTCAACCTGTTTTTTTTATTAGTACGAACATTTTATTAAGATATGATGATCATGAAAAAAAGATCTCCGATTTTACGACATGCGCTCGAATCACTCGATCACGGCCTAGACCATTATATTGTAGGAAATGAGAAAGATAGAAAGTTTTGCATACTACATATAGATCAGGCTGTTGAACTACTTTTAAAAGAAAAAATCGCATCTCAGGGCAAGGACCTCTATAAAACAGATGGACAAACTTTAAACTTTCACGAATCTCTGAAGAGTTTAAAGGATATCCCTATTCCTGAATCTACGCGCCTCCAGGAAATGCACGATGTTAGAAATACAATTCAGCACAGGGGGTACACTCCTGACGAAATAAGTACAGGTTTTTATGTTGAAATCGCCTACAGCTTTATTAAAAGATTTCTGAAAGACGAGTTTGACATCACGATAGAAGATGAAGTTGAAAAAAGAAAAATACCAATGATCGAGGGCGCGCCTCAGGAGACAGTCGGCGAATTGCAAAAAAGCATACAGGGCTCCCTTGAAAAAGAAGACTTTACCGAGGCGGTTATAAACATTCACGTCCTCCTACAGAACTTCACTAAAGATTTTGAGCAAAGTCCACAAGCAAAGTTCAGAACTACCTTACGAAAAATGGCGCTAAAAAATAATGACTCGATAGATACAGAGGCGTTTAACCAACAGCTTGATACGATACTTTCAATAAGAAACCAGGTAGTTCATAAGGGCACTATTCCCGACTCAAAAATAATAGAACATTATAGAAAGGCTGTATTGGATATATTAAGTAAAATTAATCCACATAATTTAGAATAAAAGTTCGAACATTCTCTACCCGCTGTCACCAGAGATTGCACAAACGCAACAAGAACTGACACCGGGAAGGGGGTCTTTTTTGTTTTCGGCCACTCCCGCCCTCTTCACCTAACAGCATCTAGCCATTCTCAAGCCGAACTGCTATTCTGCGAGGCGAGGAGTGTACAAACAAATATGGAAAAAAGCACAGCCCATCAGCTCATAGGTTTCATGCGCCTGGCAGAAAACCTAAAGCAAATCGTCCGATACCAAGGAATGCACGGGTTCTCTGTGTATCCCGACAAGCCCAAGCGATACGAGTCGGCAGCCGACCATTCCTGGCGAATGGCCCTGACCCTGGTCTCGGTTGTCCCGTTTCTCTCCGTCGATATCGACCTGGAAAAAGCCC
>JAJFBK010000052.1 GCA_020696955.1 Patescibacteria group bacterium
AAGCCTGAAAAGCATTCGGCCGTTTATTGGGCCTTTAGCGATAGCTTTACGCTTATTAAGCGCAACCTTACCCATATCTTTAACAACCTCGATCAGCTGATGTCCATGGTGATACAGCCTATCATGTTCATGTTGTTGTTCCGTTATGTGTTCGGTGGAGCCATCAATACCGGAGGAACTAGCTACGTAAACTTCTTAGTGGCCGGAATTTTGGTTCAAAGCGCAGCCTTTGGTGCAACCACCACGGCACTTGGTGTTGCAACCGACTTACAGCGAGGTATCATTGACCGTTTCAGGTCATTGCCAATGCTTAGTTCGGCCGTTCTGATCGGTCACACGGTTGCCGACTTATTCCGAAACGCAGTTTCAAGTTTCATCATGGTGATGGTAGCGCTTCTGGTTGGGTTCCGTCCTACGGCGAACGTTGCTGAATGGATTCTGGCCATCGGCATCTTACTGCTCTTCACATTGGCTATTTCTTGGCTGTCAGCCATCCTAGGACTTGTTGCCAAGAGCATTGAAGCCGTACAGTGGTTTAGTTTTATCGCTATCTTCCCGTTAACCTTCGCAAGCAGCGCCTTTGTGCCTACTGCCGGGATGCCAGGCCCACTTCGAGCCTTTGCTGAGAACCAGCCAATTACTCATGTTATTGAGGCTATCCGCGCCTTGTTGGTTGGTACGCCAATTGGCAATCACGGAATACTGGCTCTAGTGTGGTGTGTGGGAATCCTTGTCGTAAGCATCCCATTGTCAGCCTATCTTTTCCGTCGCTATTCAAGTAGGTAATCCCTACTTGATGATATTTCGGAACTGGGTGTAGACGTAGTTTATGTGATTAATGCGGGCGTGGGCAATAAACTGGTCTATGCTACCCAATTTGTACTTAAAGCTCCTAAATGGTTCTGGGAGCTTTTTGTATATGTCCCAATAGACATCATGGGCACCTATCACTTTGAATGGGCGTCCATTAAAGTCTTTGACAGTAGTACTGATCGGACGGGTAAGCCTTAGCTCATTGTGCATTCTGGCTACTATTTCGTAGGCTCTGCCCAAGGCCTCTTCTCGACTCTCCCAAGTTTGAGCATGTTCAATATCAAGAAGAACCGGCGTAAGTTCAGGAGCGCATTTAAGTCTTGAGAAGGCTGTACCGAACCACTTAATGTATGGCGTGTAAGTCTTTTCAATCAAAAAGGCAAGCTTCATGATGTTCAGAACCATGTTACTGGCAATAGTCGAGGATCCGATGACGTCCCCAACTTGGGCACTTCGTCCTACAAAGGCTTCAATGTTTGCGATCTTGTCCCATTGGATCAAGTACATATAAGTCCAGACATCGTCAGGGTAATATTTGAACTTGTCACGAATATTTTGAAAACCGATCTTGTCATAGTAAAGCTCACCCCAACTTACTTCAATAAGGGCTTGCTGCGGAAACAAGAGCCAATCCTTGTAGGTAAGTCGCTTACTTGGATTGTAGGAAAGGTAGTGGGCGAAGAATGACTTTACAGTAAACAGCTCGACCATATGGTTTACCGGACCGTTTTCAATCTTTTTCATAGCCTGAACGATATAGGAGTTCTCATCAGGCTTGGTGAAGTTGGTAGGAAATCCCATAAAGTCCAGAGGAAGTTCTTTGCGGAACATCCTGGTTATGGCCTTGCCATTTTTTGCCAGGTCTTCTTCACTCAAAAAGATGCGCATGTGAGGGCCCCAGTTGTGATCCATCGATTGGGGGGTGTCAAAGCGCATGACGTCTGAGCCTTCTCCAACGATTCCGGCAGCATATTTTAGTCCGGGAAAGTGTTTGTCCATGAGAGGCTTGATCACTTGCTGGAAAAAGAGCCGGTTGAGATCGATGCCTGGCATGAATTGCGGTTCATTAGCCATAAGAAAAATTTAATGAATAAGTGAACAAAAAGATGATACGGCTTTATGGATCAGCTTGTTGTTATCCAGATTGCATTGTTTTCGTCTGATCATGGATACTCAAACAAGGCGATAACTGGGAAATGGTCACTCGGATACTTTGACTCATGGGTTCTATGAATAATCTCATGCCTGAGGACGTTAAGATTTTTAGACATGATCCAGTCGGTGTGCCAGGTTGCGTATTGATCAGCTACGTACTCTTCTCCCATATAGCCATGAAACGTGAACGGCGTTGAGGCGTCTTCTGGGTTGGAGGCCACCCAGGTATCGGTAAAGCCTGATTCAACCAGCATTTCATAAGGCCTTTTGCTGTAAGGGGCGTTTTCTGAAGGAACATAAGGGCTGCAGTTAAAGTCTCCGGTAATGATTACCGGCAAGTCATAAGGATGCCGGTTTATAAAATCCAGAACCTGTCTGGTCCCTTCAGTTCGGGCAATTTCTCCGATATTATCCAAATGGACGTTTATGAACAATATATGCCTTTCAGTCTCTCGGTCCTCAAGGGTACACCAGCTCATGCCTCGCTCTGAGCCGTCCCATCCTTTGGAGTAAATCTCAGGTGTTTGGCTGAGCCACTGGGTTCCATGGGCACGGATCTTGAACCGTTCCTTATCCCATCCAATTGGATTAATGAAAATATCTCCGGCCACGTTTCCTTTGTAAATATCAAAATGCGGCAGAAGAGGACCGAAGGTGTCCCAGTTGGTGAGGCCAAATTCTTGGAAGCCGATTATGTGGGCAGCACACCATTTCACCACTTCGCCACTGGCAACGGCCCGCTCTTCCCATCCGAAGCGGGCCTGCCCGTTTACGTTGAAGCTCATTACTCTGAATTCATTCATTTTCACATAGTATGCCCTTTGCAATGGCTCATCTGTAAGCCAAACTACGGATAAGCGGTGGCATCTCATTCTGGTTCTTGCTACCCTTAAAAAGTACTACTAATCTCCTCGTCAGTGGCTTTCGATAAATATAAGGCAACCTGGGTCTCTCACTCCTCAATAGAAGATTATTTGCGGTGCCCAAGAGCCTATTATTTGAAAAACGTTTATAAGAACCCTGATACGAATCGAAAGATGGCAATTGCCAGTCCCTCGCTAACCCTAGGACAATGCGTTCATCAGGTTCTCGAGAGTCTTTCTTCTAAAAAGTCAGAAGACAGGTTTCAGGAATCCTTGCTGGATATGTATGAGAGAGAATGGGGGAAGGCCAGCGGCAAGCTGGGCGGCTTTTCTTCCTTGGAAGAGGAGGGCGCATATAAAAAACGTGGAGAGGCAATGCTCAGGCGGGTAATGGAAAATCCGGGTCCGCTCGCACAAAAGGCGGTTAAGATTCGGGGCAATGACATCAGTGACGAGATGGCAGCTTTCTGCATCTCAGAAGACGACAATCTTATTGTCTGCGGGAAGGTGGACTGGCTCGAATATCTCCCAGATGAAGAGGGGGTGCACATCATCGATTTTAAAACCGGGAAAAATCAGGAACGACAGGGTTCTCTTCAGCTCCCGATCTACCAGTTATTGGTGGCTCATTGCCAAAAATGGAAGGTATCAAAAGCCAGTTATTGGTATTTGGAAACCGATGATGCTCCGATCGAAGTGGAGCTGCCTGATCCTGAATGGTCTTTTCGCCAAGTGTTGGAGGTGGCGAAAGACGTGAAGAACATTCGTCAAAACAGTTACTACAAGTGCGAGCGTGACGGCTGCTTCGTTTGCAAGGACTATGAAGTCATTTTGGAAGGGAAGGCTGAGCTGCTGGGGGTTTCAGGATACAAAGACCTTTACTTTGTAGGAGAAGAACTAGAGGACGAATAAGCTGTTATCTGGTTGCCTCTACGGCTTTAACGATCTCCTGAAATAGGGGATAGCGCTTTTCATGACTTCCTTTTCCATTCGTATAAATGGTGAGAACATACGGACTCTTTCCGTCGTCTATGATGGCAATATCATGAAGGTTGGCTTCGTACTGGCCGTACTTATGGTAAAAAGTACTTTTTGAAGGTACGGCAGGGGGAATAAGAAATTCAAAGTTTGTTTTTTGCATCAAGGAGAGAAGCAGCTTCGTATTTGTCTCGTTTAAAAGTTCTCGACGATAAAGCTTGGCTAGCAACGTGGCCATGTCATCGGGACTTGCGGAGTTATTGGAGGGATTATAGCTCTTTACCAAGATCTTAGGCGCATATTCGGACTGAGTCTTCAGTCCCATCAAATCTATGAAAAGCCCCCAGGAGACGTTGCTGCTCCGGTTGATCATTTGCTGCAAATGGTACCTGGCGGTTGAGCCGCCCAAGGCCATGTCCAGACTTCTTTTGCCTTCTTCAACTTGACTTAAGAAAAGGCAGGCTATAAGAACCTTGGTGGTGCTGGCTGCCGTGAAGCTTTCCGACCCGCCAATGCTTATCGACTTGTCACTGTTAAGATCTCGGTACGAGATTCCCAGCTTCAACTCGGGATGGCTTTTGACGATTTGATTTAACCGTGTCTCCATGTCGCCCGTATTGATAGCTTGGGCAGTGACGGGTGCTGGCGTTGGCTTCGGCTTCGGAGTAGAAGTGGGGGTTGCGACTGGCGTAGCAGAAGGCGTTGCAGCGGGAGTGGGAATCGGGGTAGCCGAAGGTACAACGACGATTTCATGAGAGCTTACTTTGGCAGTGGTGTGCCGAATAGCAAGCTGGGCTCCGGCCGCCCCAAGAAGGACGACGAAGACGCTGCTGCTGACAATAATAAGCTTCCTGCGGGAAATGGCCATAGAAGAACTATATGTTTCCTTCCCAGTGTATCATCAATTCTAGAAAAGAGACTTATAAAGGGAGAGAAACTGCGCCTTCTTCTCTTGGTAAAGCTTCGTATTCCCAATCTGATGATTGTGCTGAAGCTTGCCAAAAAGCAGAAACATTCGAAATACGCTGAGGAGGTATTCGTCTGGCATCTTCTTGCCATAGGTTTTTCTGAAGCCTGCCTCATGATCAGTCGTAACTTTGCTGGAGTTCAGGAAGGTGGCGATATCGAGGATTGGATCGCCGCCGATACACCATCCAGTATCGATAAGGCCCCTTACCTCTGAGTTATCGTAGAGAATGTTTTCAAGATTCAAGTCTCCGTGAAGCAGGCTTGTTCCAGGTAATACTGATGAAAGCTTTTCAGCCTCAAGGGCCACTGTCTTCAGGGTTCTCTTGAAGGGCTCATCCTCAGGGAGGGACCGGGCACTCTTTAAAGCAGCTTGAGTAGTTGAGGCAATGAACTCCGTCCACTTTTCAAACTGCCAGCCATTTTTTTCAAAGGCTCCAGC
>JAJFBK010000053.1 GCA_020696955.1 Patescibacteria group bacterium
GTGGCACCGATAGCCTGAACAACTTTCTGGGAAGCTTCGTCTTCTACCTTTCCAAAGTTGGTATAGCCACCGTCAAGACTTGGGTAAGCCTTCTCAGTCATGATGAAAAACTGGCTACCAAGGGTGTTTCCACCACGACTGGCCATTCCCAGACTTCCTTTTTCAAACTTATAGCCTGACTGTTCGAGTTCAAAGTTTTGTCCGTAAATACTTTCTCCGCCACGTCCAGTTCCTTCTGGATCACCAGTTTGGATCATAAAATCTTTGACGACTCGGTGAAAAACAACGCCATCATAGTATCCACGCTTACCAAGAGTCACAAAGTTCTGAACGGCTTTAGGAGCTTCAGTAGGGTACAGGGTGATGCGGATGTCGCCTTTGCTGGTTTTTAAAATAACTTTTGTTGCTGAAACGAAGTCGTCAGGTGTCGCAGTAGGACTGGCGCTAGCGGAGGGGGTAGGAGTAGCGTTTGGGGTGGTGGCTTCGTCCTTGTTGATCATAAAGAGTGCGATTACGGAAATAAGTACTACGGCTACGATAATGCCAATAACTTTCAAGTTCATTCAGATTCGGAATTACGGATAAGTTCTGGTAACTGGAGGTGGTAGTCAGTCACTGATTGGTATGCTGCCCCGGCCTGGAACAATATCTCCTCTTTGAACCTACCAGCCATAAGCTGGAGCCCAACGGGCATGTTTTTTACAAATCCGCAGGGGAGACTGACTCCAGGAATTCCCCCGATATTTAAGGGGACTGTCAGCACGTCTTCTTTATACATGGCCAAAGGATCGGAAACCTTCTCTCCAATTTTAAAAGCAACGGCAGGGGAGACAGGCGCTGCTAAAATGTCCACCCTCTCGAAAGCAGCGGCAAATTCCCCCGCCACTACTGCCCTCACCTTTTCTGCTTTGTTGTAATATTCGTCGTGATACCCAGACGAGAGAACGTGGGAACCAAGGATAATTCGGCGCTTCACTTCTGCTCCCAACCCCTCTGCCCTGCTCTTAGCATAGACATCGTACAGAGACGTGATGGAATCTGGATTACTTTTTTCCACTGAATGACCGAAATGGATACCGTCATAGCGAGCCATGTTAGAAGAAATCTCAGCCGGCGCAATGATATAGTAGGCGGCAAGTGAATAGGAAATATTCGGCAAGGAAAGCTCAACGATCTCTGCCCCCTGCTCCACTAACACCCCTATCGCCTCTCGGACCTTTGCCTCGCATTCAGGGTCAACACCTTCTCCAAAATACTCTTTGGCAATACCGATTTTCATACCAGCCAAGGGTTTTTCACCAGTCTTGATTTCGGAGAGAAATGGCTTTACAGGTTCTGGTGCTGATGTAGCATCGAGCGGATCTTCCCCTGCCAGCGCTTCAAAGACAATGGCAGCATCACGCATGGTCTGAGTGATAGGTCCGGTTTGATCCAACGAAGAGGCCATGGGCAATTCACCAAAGCGGCTGATCCGACCATAGGTTGGGCGAAGTCCTACCACCCCACAAAAAGCGGCTGGCTGGCGAATGCTTCCTCCGGTGTCGGTTCCAATTGAGAAGGTTCCGAAACGCGCAGCCATGGCAGCAGCCGGCCCTCCGCTTGAACCTCCAGAAACCCGTTCTAGGTCCCAAGGGTTTTTAGATACGCCAAAGTACGAAGTCTCGGTTGAGCTTCCCATGGTAAATTCATCTGTATTTGTTTTTCCAAGAAGCACAGCTCCGGCTTCCCAGAGCTTTTTGTAAACGGTTGAATCGTAAGGTGCCTGCCAATCTTCGAGCATGCGGGAGCTGGCGGTGGTTACTGAACCTTTGGTGGCAAATACGTCTTTAAGAGTATATGGAATGCCGTCAAGGAGACCAAGGCTTTTTCCATTTTTTCTTCGCTCGTCACTGGCTGCGGCTTGGGTTCGAGCAATTTCAGGCTCAATTTTTACGAAGGAATTAATTTTTTCCTCATATTTTTGGACATGGGCAAGATGTGCCTCTACAAGTTCAAGGGATGAGAAATCCCCGGCCTTCAAACCGGCTGCCGCCTCTTCAATAGTGAGTAAATGAAGTACCTTGCTCATGCGCTTACCACCTCATCGCCCATTACGGCGCGCACTTCGATATATTCACCCTGTTTGGCCGGAGCGCCAGCCAAAAGCACTTCCCTCGATACCGAGCATTGGTCGCCATCAGTCCTGGCAACATCTTCAGAAAATTTGTTCTGCTGTTGGGTAACCCCAACTAGCTCATCGGTAATTGAAGAGGTGTCAACTTCAGAAAGTTGCTCCACATACCCCACCACGCTTGAAAGCTGGGAGGCAAAACGAGCCTCCTCTTCGGGGGTGAGATGCAGACGGGAGAGCCGTCCTAAATGTGAAATGTGATCTGATGTGAGTTCTGACATACAGGATTATCCTAGCAGGTCAGGGAAGAAAGAGCTAGAGAAAAACCTTCTTGCCTAGTTTGAAAAAAACTAAACCGGGTTAGTCTGTGCGGCATAAATAAGGAATCGTATATTAAGCTGATACCCGCCCAAGCTAAGCACCATACGCCCATGCCGATCAGCACCAAAGACCGTTTTAGAAGATTTTATGAAAACTGGAAACAGGAAAGTACCTATAGCCCCGTTTTGAAAGATAAAGTAGCAATAACTCGAAAGGGATGGGAACATATCTCAGGATCGTTTGGAGGAAAGAAACGGTCTCATTCAGATATCCACCGAAGATTGAACCTTCTGCCATACGCAAAAACCTTAATAAAAAGTAGGGGTACCAAACTGACAATTGAGGAGAGGAAAGGAGAGAAATACTTTGTTTTGACGGGAAAAGTGAAACCAAACAAGGTGAGCATTGAACGGCACATAACCGTGGTACTTGTTGAAGACCGGCAAGGAAAAAAGATTTTTTACTCCGTCATGGACAAATAAAAAAAGAGGAACGTCTCACGCTTCAGCCTTACGGCGTATGCGTTGTAAAGAGTAAAAACTCTTTCGTTCCTTACTTTTGCTGTATTATATTGCTCACACTAACCATTGTCAACAACCTACCTCACTAATCCTAAGGAAGCATCTTCTTCAGTTCGTCTTCCCCGATTACCGCCACACCCAATTGCTCAGCCTTCTTCAGCTTGCTACCAGCTTTCTCTCCGGCCACCAAGTAATCAGTCTCTCCGCTCACGGCACTTGAAACCGATCCTCCCGCCTGACGAATCAGCTCGCCCGCTTCTTCACGGGTAAATCCACTGAGAGTGCCAGTGAGAACAAAGGTCTTGCCTGATAGCACTCCTTTTCCAGCCAGAGGCGTAACCGTAACTCCGCTCTTCATGCCAAGCCGGATCAGATCATCCAGCATTTTTTGCTCTGTTTCGTCATGAAAATAATCATAAAGACTCTGGGCCACCACCTCACCCACATCGGGCAGGTTCACATACTGATCCAACGTCAAAGACCTTAGGAAAGCTATAAGCTCCTTAAATTCTACAGACTGCTCTTCTCCCACCTGGAAACTTTCTTGGATAAAAGTAACGATGGTTCGGGCCGTTTCGGCTCCGACATGGCGAATCCCTAAGCCAAAAAGCAATTTAGCAAACGGTCGGTCCTTACTTGCCTCGATGGCCGCTACCAAGTTGGTTGCCGACAAATCTGCAAAGCCCTCGACCGTCAATACTTGGTCTTTTGTGAGCGAATACAAGTCGGAAATTCTTGCCACCAAACTAGCATCTATCAGCTTACAGACTACTTTTTCCCCGAGACCAGTAATATCCATCGCCCCTCGACTGGCATAGTGTTCGATCCTTCTTTTGACCACGTCGTTATGAGTCAGACTGTCTACGTAGTAGGCAACCTCGCCTTCTTTTCGACGCAGTGGCATGCCGTCAAGCTCGGATGGAAAAACAAAAGGCTTTGAGTTTTCTGGTCGCAATCCCTCAATTACTTGGAGTACCTCCGGGATAATGTCTCCGGCTTTTTGAATAATTACCGTGTCTCCTATCCGGATGTCCTTGCGGGCAATTTCATCAGCGTTATGAAGAGTCGCTCGTGAAACAGTACTTCCCGCCACTTTGACCGGGTCAAGGATGGCAGTAGGAGTAACGGCCCCTGTCCGGCCCACTCTCAGCTCGATATCTCGAACGATCGTCGTAGCTTGCTCAGCTGAAAATTTATAAGCAACCGCTCCTCGTGGAGCCTTTCCTACTACCCCAAGCTTTGAAAAAAGATTTCGATCATTGATATTTACCACTGCCCCATCGGTACCATACGGCAATTCTTTACGTTTTTCTTCCCAGTCAGTCAGGAAGGTTTCGATCTCGGAAATTGAGTAGCAAAGGCGGCTATGCGGTTCTACTGGAAACCCAAGTGCCTGTGCAATGGCATGCTCCTGGTCATGGGTTAGTTGGCCATATTCCCCTACGATTCCATACGAGAAAAAGCGAAGCCTTCTGGCCGCAGTCAGCTTAGGATCAAGTTGACGCATGCTACCGGCAGCCAGGTTCCGAGGATTGGCGTAGGTTGGAAGTCCCTTCTCTTCTTGGATAGCATTAAGGGCTGCAAAGTCGGCTTTGGAGATGTAGGCTTCTCCCCTTACCTCAAAACGCCCTTCCTGTGCTCGCTTTGCCATGGCGGCAATCTCAGGTGCAACCCCTTCTTGCACCTCAAGACTCAAAGGAATGGCATCAATAGTCCTCACATTGGCAGTAACATCCTCACCTACGAAACCATCACCCCGGGTGGCCGCTCTCACGAGCCGACCCTGTTCATAGATGATTGAGATAGCAAAGCCATCAAGCTTTATCTCCGCATAAAAACCTTTTTCTTGTAATTGTTCCTGCTCTTCGGCTCGAAGCAGCTTGCATACCCGCTCCTGCCAGGCTTCAAGCTCGGAAGCATCGAAGACGTCATTCAAAGAAAGCATGCGGCTGGCATGCTCTACCTTTACGAATCCATCCAGGGGCTTGCCGGCAATTCTTTGACTTGGCGAGTCCGGGGTAATAAGGTCAGGATATTCTAACTCTATCTGAGAAAGCTCATGCTTTAACGAATCCAAGGCCGCTTCAGAGATTTCGCTCTTATCCAGCACATGGGTCAGATACCGATGATGATTAATCTCGGCCCTCAGTTTACCAATTCGGGCTTCTGCTTCAGCTTTAGTCATGACTTTAGAATAGCGGAAGCT
>JAJFBK010000054.1 GCA_020696955.1 Patescibacteria group bacterium
GACAAGGAGGTGCTCAATCTTTTCCTTCAGCTGCTAGATGATGGGAGACTAACCGAAAATACCGGGAGAACGGTTCACTTTAACAACACCATCATTATTGCCACTTCAAATGCAGGCACCAACGAAATTACGGCCCTTCTACAGAAGGGATTGTCAGTTGATGAGTTGCCTAGGCAGGTTATGCAAGTGCTCCAACAATCCTTTAGGCCTGAGTTTCTTAACCGGTTTGATTCGGTAATTCCTTTCCACCCTCTGACTGAGCAGGAAATCCAGGAAGTAGCTGCGATGATGCTCCGTAGCGTAACAGCCAAACTATCCGAACAGGGGTATGCAGTTTCATTTGAACCAGCGGCAATACTGAAGATCGGAAAAATGGGATACGACCCAGTGTTTGGAGCCAGACCTCTCCGGAGGGTAATCCAGGAAAAGGTAGAGGGACTACTGGCTGAGCTCATTCTAAAAAAAGAACTAAGCCCTGGAGAAACATTGCAGATAACGGCGGAGATGATACAGTAGAAGTAACTAATAAGGAGGCGGCATGAAAATCAATTCTAGAAAAAGTGGGTTTACTCTTATCGAGCTACTTGTCGTAGTGGTCATTATCGGACTGCTTACCACCATTGCCACCACCAGTTATTTGGGAGCTCAGAAAACTGCCCGAGACAATACTCGCAAAGCCGATATTAGCGCCCTTGCAACTTCAATCGAAACCTTTTATTCAAAGAATAAGAAGTTTCCCGGAGACACCGTCGCCTCTTCCGTTCCTCAAACTTATAAAAACTGCGCCACAAGAGATGCTGGCGGAAATGTTTTCTACTCTTACTACCCTCTAACCGGTACTTCTGGGGATAAGCAACCCTGCCAAGATCGCACCCTTACTGATGCAGAGCTTGGAAAGAACGATGACTTCAAGCCAGCTCCAACCTGGATTCCAGGGCTTGCTGAGTTCATCTCACCAATTCCTGTTGAAAAAGGATTCCAAGACAAGAACGGTGCTAAAACCGGAGATTTTGCCGACTTTCTCGTAGCCTCAGGAACCAATAACTCCCGCTCCTACGTCTATCGTCATCTTGAAGGAGGATACGCAGTCTATGGCCGACTTGAGTCCACCATTGCTACTGATGGAAACAACGACAAGGTTGACGACAAAGACGGAAACCTGCTCAAAGCCGGATACGCAGTTACTGCTACCGGATTGACTACTCAGGTTGAAGGCATTTACCTTATCAAAAAATAGTCATGCGACGACAAGGCTTTACCATCATCGAGCTGTTAGTTGTAATCGGCATAATTGGCCTTCTTGTCGCAGCCGCTGGGGCAGGAGTAAATCGAACTCGCATAAGTGCTAGAGACACTCAGCGTCTCAATGACGTTTTCCTCATAGCTAAAGCCGTTGACCAGTCGGCCCTTACTTACCGAGGGGTTTACCCAAAAACCACGGCGCCTAGCCAGAGTGGCTGTGTAAATAAAATCGATAGGCCTGCAGAGGTCCTTGATCTTACGGTTTTTCCTGGAAACCGCCTTCCTTCGGACCCGAAACCTGCCGTGCCTACGACCGCTAATTGCGGAAGCTTCGTGAACGGATACATGTACCATACGAATCTCAAAGGATCCACCAATATCGCCGCTACTAACGAGGTAAAGTACCTCTTCCAAGTAGGATTGGAGAGGGAGAAGCCTAACGACGAAAAGAATTTTCAAGAAGGCGGCCCAAGTCAGAGCAATCGCATTCCCTACAACCTCTCAGGACCTTACTGCGGCCAGGCCTGCAAATAGGAGCGGCACAGCTTGACCTTAAGGTAAAAATTGGCTATAGTTGCTGATATCCAAATATCCAAGCACCTAACCGGTTTTGAGGCAATGCCAGCTGAAATAACTCCAAAGCAACAATGGGTCGAGCAAGTAAAGATTGCCAAGACCGTACTGCTCCTCACTCATGCTAACCCCGACGGCGACGCCCTCGGGTCTCTTTTGGCACTCAAACTAGGTCTTGAAAAGCTCGGAAAAGAAGTGACAGCTGTGGTAAATACCGATCTCCCTACCACTTTCTCCTTCCTTCCCCATTACGACAAGCTCCTTCCAAAGCTTGATCTTCAAAAAGACCTGCTCGTTGTTCTTGACGAAACCCAGGCCAAAGTAGGAAACGTAAGCCTGAAGCGTGTCTCCGATACCAAATTAATGATCGTTATTAGCCCGAAAGACGGACTCCTTACCCCAGCAAACGTGCGCATCGAAGAAGGAAACTTCAACACTGACCTTATAGTTGCCCTAGATTGCGCTGACATCGAACGGATTGGCAGCATTTATGAGGAGAATCCCACCCTCTTTTACGATGTCCCGGTTATCAACATTGACCATCACCCAGGCAATACCAATTTTGGTAAGGTAAATATTATTGACGTTACTGCATCCTCTACCGCTGAAATATTGGTTTCCCTCTTGGAAACCCTGGGCAAAGACGTAGAAGGGCCAATGCTTGATGCCGACATTGCCACCTGCTTGCTCACTGGAGTCACCACCGACACTGACAGTTTCCAGAACAGCAATACCACTCCAAAATCACTAACCGTCGCTGCCCAGCTTGTAGCTGCTGGAGGCCGTCAACAAGAAATCATCAAGCGTATCTACAAGACTCGCACCCTTTCGACTCTTCGACTTTGGGGACGAGCCCTCTCTTATATCAAGGAAGACCAGAAGCTCAAATTTGCCTGGTCCATCCTCAGCAAAGCTGATTTTGTAGCCTCACAAGCAACTCCTGACGAATCTGGCGGAGTAATCGACGAGCTTATCAAGACTGCATCTGGAATGGACTTCGTTCTCCTCCTCAAGGAAAAGGACAGTAACATTCACGGATCCTTCCGCTCTACCACTCCTTCTGTAGACGTTTCGGTTCTTGCCCGGCTCTTCGATGGTGGCGGACACACCCAAGCCGCTGCGTTCAGAATGGAGAACGCCACCCTGGCTCAGAAAGAAATGGAGATCATTAACAGAATACGACAGCATCTGACCGGCGAGACTCCAAGCCAAACCCCACCAGCCAGTCCCCCACGTTTTGAGCTTCACCGACAGAAGCCTCAGCAGACACCGCAGACACCGCAGACAATGCCGGCCAAAGGGCAGGAAATTAGGATCAGCTCCAAGCTTGATTCTTAAGCCCACTTCCGGTATAGTTAAGCAGACTTTTTACTTTTCACCTTAGATACCCGTTTTAAAACTCCAGCTCATGGCAGCTCAAGATATCGTTAAGAAATACCAAGCAAACCCAACCGATACCGGTTCTACCAAGGTGCAGGTCGCTCTTTTGACCCAGCGCATCGAAGAACTTACCGGCCACTTGAAGACCAACAAGAAGGACTTCGATTCCCGTTCAGGTCTTCTAAAAATGGTTGGACGTCGTCGTCGTTTGCTCAACTACCTCTCCTCCACTGAGCCTGAGATCTACGCTGAGTTCATCAAGGAGCTTGGTCTCCGCAAATAGTTCTCTAAAAAGAATTGCAAACTCTCTCTCCCCTCTGGAGAGAGAGTTTTTGTTTACTCACATTTTCTGATAAGGTGAGTAAGATTATTACATAACATTCCTGTCACGTAAGAGATTGCGGAATAACGGCTCCAGGCCAGTATTCTGAAATCGATACGCGACGGGAAGAAAGGAACCAATGGCTGTAGAAAAACACTCAGTCACTTTGGGTGAAACACCCATAACCATTGAATATGGTCGTTTTGCCGAGCAGGCAGACGCCGCCATAACCATAACCGCTGGTGGCACCGTCTTGCTTGCTACCGTAGTGGTATCCAAAACAGAACGAGAAGGGATCGATTACTTTCCCCTCATGGTTGACTATGAAGAACGGCTGTACGCAGCTGGTAAGATCTCCGGATCCCGCTTCATTAAGCGAGAAGGACGGCCATCAGAAACTGCCGTACTCACCTCTCGCCTGGTTGACCGACCGCTTCGCCCCCTGTTTGACAAAAATTTCCGCAAGGACGTGCAGGTAATCATTACCGTACTTTCTATCGACAAGGAGAACGATCCTGACATCTTGGCCATCATCGGCGCTTCATGCGCTTTGATGAAAGCTGGAAAAGCTCCTTTTAGCGGACCTGTTGGCGCCTGCCGTATCGGAATGATCGACGGCAAACTGGTTGTGAACCCAAATCGGGAAGTTATGGCGGAGTCAGATCTTGACCTCGTAGTAGCCGGAACTAAGGACCGAGTAATGATGGTAGAAGCCGGTGCTAATGAAGTGCCCGAAGCTACCATGCTAGAAGCTCTCAGAATGGCTCAGGATGCCATGCAAGAGGTTATTGCCATTCAGCATACCTTTGCAACCAAATACGTTGCTCCTGCAATCACTGTGGCCAAAGAAGGCCCTACCGTTTTGGAGGCAGTCAAAGGATACGCCGGTGAAGAAATCAGCGCCGCCATGGCTAACAAGGACCGTGAAGCCCGAAGAATTACTCTTGATGAGCTTCTTCTTAGTACGGCCGCTCACCTAGAAGGCGCATTCAAACAAGCCGATATCAAGATTGCCTTTAACAAGCTTGTGGAAAAAGAAGTCCGCATCGCCATCTTGGAACGTGAAGACAGACCTGATGGACGCGGAATCCTTGATGTTCGTCCAATCACCGTGGAAGTCGGCATCCTGCCTCGTACTCACGGAACCGGACTGTTCACTCGTGGACAGACTCAGGCTCTTACTATCGCTACCCTAGGATCACCTGGAGACGAACAGACCATCGAGACCATGGACACCGAGGGAACCAAGCGCTACATGCACCACTACAACTTCCCTCCGTTTTCTACCGGTGAAACCTCCCCTGTTCGTGGAGCCTCCCGTCGAGAAATCGGTCATGGCGCCTTGGCTGAACGAGCCCTTATCCCTGTCATTCCTTCTCAAGACGAATTCCCTTACACCATTCGCTTGGTTTCTGAAATTCTTTCTTCGAACGGATCTTCTTCAATGGCTTCAACCTGCGGATCAACTCTTGCTCTGATGGATGCCGGCGTTCCTATTCGCAAACCGGTTTCCGGAATTGCCATGGGACTCGTAACTAACGAAGACGCTTCTGAGTTCAAGGTCTTGACCGACCTTCAAGGGCTAGAGGAC
>JAJFBK010000055.1 GCA_020696955.1 Patescibacteria group bacterium
CATATTGAGGGTAGTGCGTCTTAACATACTCTACGGCATCATAAAAATCATGGATCTCTCTCCCGGAATCATCGGAGATGCCCGCCGAACCTCCATATCCTCTTTTGTAGGTTTTAATAGCAAATATTCCCTTCTTGGCAAATCTTTGGATGATGTCTTCTCCGCTAAAAACCCCGCTATACCCGTGAAGCACCAGGAGAATGGGAGCATTGCTCAAGGTAGTGTCATAGGCAACATCCATTTTTAAATTCAGGCTGTCGAGCGTTGAGGTGTAGCTGATACCGGTTGTCGTAGTAAACTTATTCGGCGGAAATGTCCAAGCGGTATTGTTTCCAAGATCATTGCTTCCTACTCCGCCCTCCATAACAGTGGCATTACTGTTATGGCTGTCTTTTACATAGACAAAACTCATATCTCGGCTTCCCTGCGCATCGATATTCCACTGCGCCCCGGCAGTAGAGGACTGTACTGTCAGCGGCCGGTTACTATATCCCTGCAAGGTCAGGGTTCCCAGAACTGTTTGGGTGGTGCCTGCCGTAAATATAAGCGGATTTGAAGTTGGTACCGTTTTTTTAAGATGGTAGAACGTCAGGGATCCCGATATGGTCTGGGAGAGGGTGCCGTTAAACTCTACGGTGCCGTTATTGTGATTGAAGGTTCCGCCAGTGTAGGCCAAGTTTCTTCCAATGGCCATGGTTCCACTCGAAGCATTGAGCGTTCCGCCTGACATAGTGAACGCTCCTGCAAGACTTGCTTGGGGCGGGAGGCTTAGCGAGCCAGAGCTGAGAATAATTGAGCTGCTATCAGTGGTCTGCAGCGTTGAGTAGCCACTGAAATCGGCCACGGCCCCACTCACGGTGAGTCTGGGAACAGATAAGGCGCTAAACCCTGACAATACCGCTCCGCTATTTAAAGTCAGCGTACCCGCAGTAAAAGTGAGCGCCCCGCTGCCGCTCAGCGTAGAGTTCGTCAGAGAAATGCTAGTAGGAATGACCGGGGAAGACCCCAGATTAAATGAGCAGGCACTGGTGGCTCCAATAGTCTTAGTGCCGGTCTGGCCATTAAAGTTGACCGCGTTGAAAGCCTGCCCGTTGCAATTAATAAAAGCGGTGGTACCACTAAAGCTCACGGTACCTGAATTATGAATAAAGGTTCCAGCAGTGATGAGAACAGAACCAGCAAAAGTCGTGGTTCCCGAAGAGGCCGTAAAGGCCGCGGTGGCATTGCTTATGCTAAACGTCGAGATAACCGTAAGGTTTTGATTCCCTGAATTCCAGGTACCGCCCGCCAAACTCATTGACGAGTTAACCGTAAGAGGATTGGCAAGAGTCATGGTCCCGGTGTACCCGGTATTAACCACAATCGCCGAAACGGTCGTGCTGAAGCCGCTATCAATGACCGTACTGCTGTCACAGTCAGCATCAAAGTTCAATATGTCGGCAGAAGTAGGAGCTGCCGATGCATCGCCGCTGCCACAGGTTAGGGGATTGGTTGTTTTCCAGTTAGATGCAACGGAGGCATTGGCTCCGTCGCTGCCAACCCAGTAAAGAGTCGCTGCATGAGCCGCCTTAGGGGCGAGCAGGGCCGCTGCCACCCCAAGAAAGAGCAGGGCGAAAAATGAAGCTAATCGGCTCATGGAAATAATCAAAAGATGTTTAGATGACAGATTTAGCATACTACAGGTCCGTCAGATTATGAAGAGATTTCCTCAAGTAGGCAGGGACCCTACCGGATGACGCTCGCATGCTCGCTAACTTTTGCCCTCGATAAGACCTTGGAAGGCAAAAGTCGAACCTGCGGTTTCGAATCAATAAGATTTGCCAAAGAAAAAAGACGAACCGAAGTTCGTCTTTTTTCTTTGGTGGACCCTACCGGATTCGAACCGGTGACCTCTTCCATGCCATGGAAGCGCGCTACCAACTGTGCTAAGGGCCCGAGCGAGAATGACCGCGACGGAAGCTTGCTTCCGGCATGGCATTCGAGCGAGGGCAATGGTTCCGGAGGAACCAGGGACCGAGTGAACAAGATTAGGCTTCGAAGGAACCAGGCCCGATGGCACTGGACAAAGTCCAGGGCCCGAGTAAGGACAATGAGCCAACAACTCAGCTAAAACCAGTCCTTACTATAGTAAAAAATCAGTTTGGCGTAAAGACTCTAGAGGCTGAGAGCCGGTTTCCTATCCAATTCCTCATGCTTCACAGGCTTCTGACCGGCTCCAATGCCCAGAAAAGCAGCTACCCCAATCATTGCCGCATTGTCGCCACACAAGTTTTGGCGAGGTGGAACATGCACTGTAAGATCGTATCTCCCCGCAAGGGATCTTACCTTACGACGAAGAACCGCATTCGAAGAGACTCCACCTGCAACTAATATACTTTTTATTTCAGGACGCTCTTTTAAGGCTCTTTCTAATTTCTGAATCAAAGAAGCTTGTGCAACCTCTTGGAAGCTTGCGCAGATATTCTCAATTTCATGCTTTTCCATCGTATGAGTATGGGTACCGCCCTTTACCTCGTAAATAAGCAGCCGGACGGCATTCTTGAGGCCAGAATAGCTAAAGTTCAGATCGCCACTTTTTTGCATAGGGATTGGAAGCTTGTACACTGATGGATCTCCTGCGTCGGCCATTTTAGCTACAATCTTGCCACCCGGATATCCAAAGCCCAACATCCTACCCACTTTGTCATAAGCTTCACCCACTGAGTCATCAAGCGTATGGCCAATCACCGAAAAGCTGCCGAAGCGCTCCAGCGGTACAAGCTCGGTGTGATTTCCCGATACCAAAAGTGCCAAGGCTGGAAGCTCAATCGACGGCACCTTACTTCCAGTTATGGCGAAACAGCTAGCAATGTGACCTGCCATATGATTTATGGCATAGAGAGGCAAGTTATGGTCAATGCATAAATGCTTGGCCTTCTCAATTCCTACTTGCAATGCTGGAGCAAGTCCTGGTCCCTCAGTAACGGCAACAGCCTCAATATCCTTCCAGGAATATCCTGACCGTTGAATGGCAAGCTCCACGACAGAATCAATTCGCTCTTTATGAAGCCGTTGAGCCAAAAAAGGCACGACACCTCCAAATTTATTATGATAACGGACTTGGGAGGAGACAACATTACTCAAAACCTTGCGTCCATCGCAAACAGCAGCCGAAGTATCGTCACAGCTGGTATCAATAGCAAGAATAAGAAGTGGAATATGTGTCATAATGCTCCAATAGTTATAGTACGGACAGTTTCGGAAGAAGATTCAATAAATATGTGATAGCCAACTAGTATTTGCGAATTAGCATGAAAATAGGAAAGCAACGGAGAAGCCCACTCAATAACCATAACTATGCGCGGTTTCAAATATTCTTCAATACCGAACTCTTCGGGAGAGACTTCAGTCAGCCTCCAACAATCCATATGGATTAGAGTCACAGGTTCTCCGTCAGCCATTCCCACATATTCTTTCATAATCGTGTAAGTGGGGGAGGCGACATGTTCTTTCACTTGGAGCGCTTTGGCAACCCCTTGGGCAAACCGAGTTTTTCCAGCCCCCATTTCACCCTGGAGCGCAAATATTACGGGTTTTTCTTTGAGAGCATGAAGAAACCCCGGTAAAAGACCAAAAGCAAAATCCTTAGTTTCTTCTTCACTTTTTGAGACAAAAGGAGGCATCAGCTGCTCAAAATGAGCACCAGCCCTCACCACTTCCTGAATTTCCTGAGTGGTATCAATGACCGTAGAAGGCTCGTTATGAGGAAGTTCGCCAGCGTCCACTATCAGGTCTATTCGTCCGACCTGTCGCTCACTAAGACCTGAAAGCATGCGCTGGATACTGTATGGCCTGGCTTTTCCGGAGGCATTAGCTGAAGTTGCAGTGATAGGACTGCCGTATGAGGTGGCAAGCTCCAAGGCAAAAGGATGTGAGGAGATACGAATACCGAGAGTGCCCAGTTCGGACTCCAGCGCAGGATCAACCATCTTTTTGCTTTGAGAAATTACCGTAACCGGTCCTGGCAAGAAGGTTTTGTAGAGGCCATAAGCCGTATCGTTTAGCTCTACTATGCTTTCAGCCGCCGAGAGAGTAGGAACCATAACAGAGATAGGCTTCCCAGCTGGACGGTTTTTGAACTGTAAAAGCTTTTTGACCGCTTTGGGATTCTTGGCGTCCACTCCAACTCCGTACATGGTTTCTGTCGGGTACACGACAATGCCACCGTCCTTAAGAACGGCAATAGCCCGCTCAAGAGCGGCTGCCTGGTTTTCAGATGTAAGGTGAATATGTTCCATAAGATAAGACTTTTTGCAGCTTATCATATTTTGACCTGATTTTCACCCTGGACAAACTCTGGCTTATTTGATAGGATGATTCATTGCCTTTCAAGGAGAGTTTAGACATGACAACGCACATTACAAAGGCCGGATTAGTACTTAGCCCTTACGAGGATGCTGACCAAGAAAGGGTCGAGAGACTTTTGCAATGCATAGAGCCCACTCTCATCGGTCGGGCAGTATTCCCTCAATCAGAGGGAATATATGACGAGCCCAAAACTACTCAGCTACTCGCAGAAAGAGATGGGGAACTGGTGGGATATG
Source organism: Patescibacteria group bacterium (assembly GCA_020696955.1). The sequence goes on from JAJFBK010000055.1 coordinate 4,584, forward strand.
CGATCGTCAGGCAAGAATCCGAGGATGAGAAGAAGAGATTTGTCTGGATACTTATCGAGCCAAAAGTGCGTAGACAGCGATTAGCATCTCAAATCCTTCAGTACATTTTAAAAAATTACATTAATCCTGAAGTTTCCACGCTTACGACCTGGACGGTTGCAAACGAACAGGGTGGAGACGGATTTGCACAAGGTGCTGGATTCGAAAAAAGCCATAGCTCGAGCCGAAAGGCTCTGTCTATCGAGCATTTTGATTTTGCACCTTTCGAAGCAGAGATGCACCGCATTAAAGAGAGTGATTATAAAGTGCATTTTCTTAAGGAGGCGTTTCCCTCATCAGAATCAGACCGTCAAGGACTGTACCGTTTAAATACGCAAGGGCTGGAGGGGATGCCCGGGCATAACTCATCATTTCCATCCTACGAAAA